>JAJYCH010000453.1 GCA_021778575.1 Planctomycetota bacterium | reverse complement strand
TCGTCCAGAACTATCTCCGGATGGTTCAGGAAGAAGCGTTCCGCTGCAAGAACATCACCGAGAAGCTGCTCGACTTCTCCCGCTGCGGCGAGATCCAGCGCGAGCGGACGGACCTTGTCGGCCTGGTCCAGGGCGTCGTCGAGATGATCCGCCACATGGGCAAGTATCGTCATAAAAAGATTATCTTCCAGCCTCGCGAGGCCGTGATGGCCCACGTCGACGCGCAAGAGATCAAGCAAGTGGTTCTGAACCTGGTGGTCAACGCGCTCGATTGCATGGCCGAGAACGGGACGCTCCGGATCGACCTCCACCACGCCGAGGGGATGGCCGAGATGGTCTTCGACGACGACGGCTGCGGGATGTCGGCCGAGGTGCTCGAAAACATCTTCGAGCCGTTCTTCACGAGGCGAAGGGTCGGCAAGGGGACCGGCCTGGGCCTCTCGATCACGCACCGAATCATCAGCCAGCACGCCGGAGAGATCCAGGCGACCAGCCCCGGCGAAGGGCTCGGAGCGACGTTCTCGGTCAGGCTCCCGGTCCACGCGAGGGAAGCCGAAGAGCCCTCACCCGCTCCAAGCCGGTCTCGCGAAGCCAAGGAAGCCCGGACCGTGCTACCGCTGGAAACGCCGCTCGAAGCCGAGTCCGACGCCGAATCCCCCACCCGAAGGGCGGGATAACCCGCCCGCTGACAAAACGAACCCAACCCGCCGGTTGCCCGCCAAAACGAAGCCAAAGCCAGAAAAACGGCGAGAAAGCCGAGCCCTCGAAAAGAAGATCGCTCGGGACGGGCCTGGCGCAACACACTTTTGCGACAGAGAATTCGAAGGGGCCAGGGATCACTCCGACACCTTGGAATTGCTTTTCTGTGTCCGAGCCAAAAGGTTCCCAACGTCGTCGATAATGAAGTCTGTTCGGCGAGTCCGTCTCGACCGAGGCGATCGCCAAATACCTGGGATTAGATTCGTGCCCGAGATCGCTAGCAGGGCAAACCCGTCGACGGTTAGCTCTGTCCCCCGTTAGATCCGCCTGACTCCTGGTCAGGAAAGATCGACCGAAGTCACGGACCAATCCAAGTTGGGCATGTCGGCCATCGAGACAACACGCGCACGTGGATCGATAGCTTTAACGAGCTGCCTCAGCCGCTGCATGGCATGGGCCCGTTGCATCTTGGGGGTTAATAGTGGAGTGTGGGTTGGTGGCATCTCCACATGCAAGATGATACGCATAGATGAGCAATCGAGGGCTTGCTCCGAGCGGTGACGCTCAATATCGTCGTTCGAGTTCAGGCGAGCCACGACAAGACACGAGAGAGTGTCCCGCACCTTGAGAGCCACCATGTCCGCCAGAAAAGCGAAATTTGTTTCTCTCGTTGTGCGATAATCCTTGATTTCGACATGCCAGCAGACGGAACCAGGGTCAACGGCAAGAATATCAATTCCCCTGGTACCGGCAATTCGTTTCGTACCGCATTTGGCACAATGGGCAACCCCGCCGCAATTCTTGGCTTTGCAAAGAATCTCGGCGTCGCCGACTCGCGCGAACTGGCCACGGTAGAAACTCCATTCATCGAATTTCGACGCATCCCAGCCGTGAGGAAACTCGAATCTCAGTGCTCCCTCAGTGATCGTTATCTTGTGAGCCGCCGCCTTCGCCATCACTCGGACTCCACGGCCATGTAACGATCGGTCTGGCCCAACTCTTCCTGCAGGGCATCGATTGTGCCGATATCATCGACCGTCTCTCCCTGCTGGACCGTCACCTCATCGCCGTCGGTATGCAGGCCGAAAAAGCGTGCAGGCAGTCCACTAAACTCAGCCGACTTTAATAGAATATCCAGTTCACGCATGAGAAATAGGCTGTGCGTAGCAACGAATACCTGGATGCCCAACTGACTCAACTGTGCAATGGTCCGTGCGACCCGTTTGATAATCTTTGGGTTCAGGTTGGCCTCGGGTTCGTCCCAGAATAGCGACCCTTTGCCAGTCAGTGACCCCGTGACGATCAACTGCGCGATCATCGCAAGTTTTCGAATCCCTTCGGCCACCAGGTGAGCCTCCAACTTGCCAGCCTCTGACTTCACGTAGAACCGCCCATTTTCCAGGACAACCTTGCCACCCAACTCTTCCTCCAGCGGCCTCAAGAGTTCATCGATTTCTCCCGACCTCCTGCCCTTCGCAAGTGGGGCACCCAATAAAATGCACGTGTCCCGCCAGGTTTCCTCGAACTCCAGGACCGTCGTGTCGTACAACGACACAAAATTTGGATAAATGCTCAAAAGTTCCCGAGTCGGAAGGTAGACAGGCGCTTGTTTCTCCCACTTGGAGGCCGGAGAGTCGACGGTGACATCGGTGGTACTCTTCGTGTGAAATGAGAAGGAAAGCTCTTTCGAACCGCGCTCGAACGAAGCCTTGATCTCGCAACGATTAATTCCGCGTTGCCGACGAGCGAGCCTGCCCAATCCCTCTGGCCGGAAGACCCCCATCAACTTCCCGGCGATTGCGCTTGCCAGGTAGCTCTTCGTTGGCGTCGGCGATACCGATTCTTTCGGACCTGGTCTCATGACCGAAGCGACGGTGTACGCTGCTTTCAGAACGTGCGATTTTCCCGCTCCGTTCTCACCGACGATGACGTTCAGTCCTGTCGCGAAGTGGAAGTCGGCCTCTGCGAACACGGTCAGGTTTTTGAGGATAAGGCGAGTTAGCATTAGTCCGTTCCTCCCCGTGTTGAACCGTGTATGTCAGCAGGGACGGGGAATATCGCGTGAAGAACATTCGAATGGAGCGTTCAACCTGATCACCGCACTCCATGAAGTCTGGCGAGATTCAAGAGAATCAGAAATCCACCGTGAGGACATGAAACGGAAATTCTACCTGGACGCCGCATTCTCGGAAAACTGGCAAAGTTCACGAGGATCATGAAACCCTTCGTCTCGTCATTTTGAGTCAAAAGTGCGAGCTTGTGAAGGGCTTTGTGCGGCCGATCTTTCGGACACCGCGTCGCGTCGGTTGTACTTTGTGAACAAACACTCCGTTTGGCTTGTGAGATCGATCTGGACCATTTCAGCGATTCCGCTTACTCTGCGTCTCAGGACGATCCGCGCCACTGTCGGATGGTATCGCAGAGCCCATGGATAGGGATGATCAGTCATGGACAAGACCCCTCAGGGCGGCCTTCGGATTCTCTTCGCGGACGACGAGGCGCATCTTCGCGACCTGATGCAGATGGAACTACCTCGGCTCGGCCACGAGGTGACCGTTTGCCCCGACGGCACGGCCGCCGTCAAGGCTCTTGAGAAGGGGTCGTTCGACGTCGCCCTGCTCGATATCAAGATGCCGGGCCTGACCGGGATCGAGGTTCTCGCCAAGGTCCGCCAGGCGAGCCCGGAGACCCAGGTCATCATCATGACCGGCCACGCCACCGTCGACACCGCCGTCCAGGCCCTCCGGCTGGGGGCGTTCGACTACCTGACCAAGCCCTGCAAGTGGGCCGAGCTCGAGGTCTTGCTCGCCCGGGTTGCCGAGCGTCGCGACCTCACCAACAAGGCGACCGCGTTCGAGACCCGGCTCAAGGCCGTCGAGGGGACTCCGCTCCTGGTTGGCGACACGCCGTCGATGCAGGCGATTCGTCGCCAGATCGACATGGTCGCCCCGACCGACGCGGGCGTCCTGATCCTGGGCGAGACCGGCACCGGCAAGGAACTGATCGCCCGCAACCTCCACGACAAGAGCCGGCGGGCCGGTCACGCCTTCATTCCGGTCAACTGCGGCGCCTTGCCCGAGAATCTGGTCGAGAGCGAACTCTTCGGCCACCGCAAGGGGGCCTTCACCGGCGCGGATAACCACCGCAAGGGGTTGTTCGAGGTCGCCAACGGCGGGACGTTGTTTCTCGACGAAGTGGGCGAACTCGACAAGTCGGTCCAGGTCAAACTTCTGCGTTTTCTGGAGTCGGGCGAGATCCGCCGGGTCGGCGAGAACGACCCGTTCCGCGTCGATGTCCGGGTTCTCTGCGCGACGCACCGCGACCTTCGCGAGATGATCGAGACCGACGCGTTCCGCGAAGACCTTTTCTTCCGGATCAACACATTCGAGATCACCCTGCCCGCGCTCCGCGACCGCAAACCCGACATCCCTGCGCTGGCGCGTCACATGCTCAAGCGTTACAGCCACCGTCGAGGAGGGATGGAGCCGACGCTCACGCCCGAGGCGCTCGAGGCTCTGACCGCTCACGACTGGCCCGGCAACATCCGCGAGCTGGCCAACGCGATCGAACGAGCGTCGATCCTCTCGGGAGGCGGCGAGATCCTTCCCGAGCACCTGCCGACCCAGAACTACTCGCGGCGGTCGATGGTATCGTCACTGCCCACCAGTGCCGTCGCCGGCCCGCACTTCAGCGTCCCCGAAGGGAATCCGACGCTCCGGGACGTCGAGATGAAGTACATCCAGGTCGTCCTCGAAAAGTACAACGGCAACAAGCCCGCCGCCGCCAAGGAACTGGGGATCGCGCTGAAGACCTTGTACAATAAGATCAACCAGTTGCAGCAGAGTTGAGCGAGTTCCTTCACGTGGATTTTCAAGAGAGCTTTTATCAATCCGGTGACAAGATCTGCCCAGGCGACCGGATCACCTGGGATGGCCGGCCCGGTCGTGTGATCTTTGTACTGGGCTCGCCCGACAACCCACCCGAAGAGTTCGGCAGCTATGATTGGTACGTCGAAACCGAGAATGGCGGCTTCATGCTCGAAGTCGAGGGAGTCGGGTTAGTCTTCGAGTCCGTCAGCGACGAGGATCTTCAATTGGTCGAGCGTTACGAATGAGCATCCACAGAATGTAGGGTGAGCGACGATGGAAGTTCCCGCGTC
>JAJYCH010000452.1 GCA_021778575.1 Planctomycetota bacterium | reverse complement strand
CCGAATCCAGCGCCTTCCGTCCGACGACCCAGCGCTTTTGCAGGCCGACCTCGTCGGCCATCACCATGCTGGCGCTCGAATCGATCAGGAAGACGACCGAACTTTGCTGTTTCTTCTTCTCGTCAAGCATCAGCGACGGCCGGAGCGCCGCGAGCAGGCAGAGGATAATCGCGGCAATCCGGAGCCCGAACGCCACCCAGCGCCACTTGCCCGATGTGCTCCGAAGCTGGGCCTGATAGGCCCAGATCGTCACCCCCAGCACGATTGCCGACAGGAGGATGACGAACAGGTACGAGTCGCCGATCGGTCTCAGGAGAATGCTCATCGCCGCGACCTCTTTCGGGATCATGTCAGGCCGTGGCCACATTTCGATGGAACTTGTTGGCCAGCAGATTCTCGGCCGTGACCAGCCCGAGGATCAAGAACATCAGCCAGGGGAACAGGTCGTAGCCGATCCAACCGGTTTTCTGCGCCTGAACCAGTTCCTTGGCATTGGTGGCGACCTGAAAGTTATCCTTGCCGCCGAACAGGCCGTTCAGGTCGTCATTCTTGAGCGCGACGACCTGGCTCTCGGCCGGAGCGACATTCACGCTGAAACCGAGATGGCTATCGACCCCGTTCGGCCCTTTCCCTTCGACCTTCCACTGTCCTTGCTGCTGGGGCGAGGGGATGACCAGCATGTCCGAGGTCGTCGGAGCGTTGAGCCGTTCGGGAGCCTTCGAGTCCGGGCCTTGATAGGTGTAACTGGTTGCCTTGCTGTTCGGGTCGATGGTCAGGATCGCCTCCTGCCCGGCCTCGTAATTAAGCTGTTCGCTCGCCGTTCCGGCCAGGTAGGGGATCGTCTGGTTAATGATATCGACGAATGCCCACGAATACGGGAACTCGTTCCAGGCCGCCGGGTCGGTCCGATTCGGGCGACGCGACAGCGGCGTGGTCCAGAGCAGGACATGGCCGATCTTGGTCCCCTTGACCGCTCGCTCGATCAAGGCCGGGCTGCCATCGCCAAACCGCAAGAGCGTCCGCGAGTTGCCCATGGGCTTGACGCTCCAGTACCGATAAATCGGCCAGGAGGTCAGCTCGGGATCGAGCAACTGGGGGTGACTGTTGAACAAGGGATGATCGTATGCCTCGACCTTGCCGAAGTGCATCCCGGTCGGCGCTTGTTTGGGTTCTTCGAGGGTTGCGGGCAAGATCGAGCTGGCGGTCCCCGAGTAACTGGCGGCCGTGGATCGGTCTCCGGGCGCGATCACCAGTCCTCCGCCTTCCTGGACGTAGCGGGAGAGCCATCCCCACTCGGTCGCGGTCAAGCCGTCGATATTGAGCAGGAAGACCGCCACGAAGTCCTTGGCCGAGAGCTTGCCCCGCTCCTGAAATTGGCGGCGGGTCTCGCGCTCGATCCGGTACGGCGACGCGATCGGATCGTTCGCGCCCGGGGCCGACGGCACCAGCGCGGATCGGACGTAGGAGGCGTCGTAATCGTCCGGGCCCGTCAGGTCGGCGACGATCAGGACGTTCAGCGCCGGCTGGACCTTGAACGTGAAATAACGGACGTCGTCAAAGGCCAGGAAGTCGGTTGGACCGGTTCCGAGCTTGATCCGCCCTTGATGCAATCCCTGGCTGAGATTGGCGGGCGCGGTGAAGGTCACCTCGGACTCGCCATTGGCGGGAATCTTGACGACTTTCTCGCCTCGCTTGTTGCCGTCGAGCTGGAAATCGACGACGCGCTCGCAGGCTGGGCCGGTGGAGCGAAGGATCGCCTTGATCTCCACGGGTTCGCCGACCGCGACGATCGACGAGGTCGGCTCGGCCGAGATCACGGCCACGTCGCGGACATCCGACGGGGTCAACTTGAGAATATAGGTGCTGACCTTGTGATTCTTGTCCTTGCGGAGCTTTTCGAGATCCTCGGTGGTCCGGGTCGATCCGAGCTCCCAGGCTGAACCGGCCAGGTCGGTCAGGACGTAGACTTCCCGGCGCAGGAGCTTGCTCTCGGCGACGGACTGGCTCGCCTGGACGACGGCCGCGTTGAGCGGTCGATAGGCGGCGCGGAGGGTCAAGGCGTCGATCCGCTTACGGGCCGCGATCGGCGAGAGCGGCTGTTCTTTCCGGGGATCGGCCGAGTCGATCACCCAGATCTCGCTGTCGTCGGTCGTCTTCTTGAGGATCTCGTTGGCCCGGAGCTTCGCCTCGGTCAGCCGGTCGTTCCCCTTCTCGGTGTATTGCATTGACATGCTCGTGTCGAACACAAACGCCCGGGCCGAGGGAACTTCTTGGTCTCCGAGCGAACTTTCCGAGTTGAGCGATGGTCGAGCCAGAGCCAGAGCCATGAGCATGAACAGAAGCATTCGAGCCGCCAGGAGCAGCCAGTTCTTGATTTTGAGTTGCTTCTTCGACTTTTTGTGACGCTCGCGAATCAACCGGAGCGCGGGGAAGATCACATGCTTGGGTGTCTGTCTCATGAACAGGTGAAGGATGATCGGAATGGCGGCCAGGGCCGCCCCGGCCGCCAGCCCCGCATGCATGAGAGAGATATTCATAATTCCGACAGACCTTTATGAAGCAAGAATGCCGTTGATCGACCGCGGACCGCCGTTCCGATAACCAATCGCTCAACCCCGGCCTTGCCGGCTATTAAGATAACTCATCAGTGCTTTATCAAAGGGCATCCCGGTGTGAAGCGGAATGTAGTCGATCCTCGCCCCGTTGCATTCTTTCTTGAAGCCCGCGCGAAACGACGCGACTTCTTCAAGATAGTCGGCCTTGATGGCGTCGGCGTCGACCTCGATCCGTTCGTCGGTCTCGTTGTCTTCGAGTTCGAGCATTCCGTGGAACGGGAAGAGGGCCTCGGCCTCGTCGAGAATGTGGAACAGAATCACGTCGTGTCCGGAATGCCGGAGCCGGTGGAGGGATTTGTAGATCGGCACGGGGTCGCCCAGCAGGTCGCTGAAGATCATCACCAGGCTTCGGTGGCGGATCATGCTGGCCACCTGATGGAGGCTCTTGGCGATCTCGGTCTCTCCGCCGGGCTTCAGTCCGGCGAGCATCGAGAGGATATTGCCCAGTTGGGTGCGCTTGCTCTTGGGCGCGAGACTCTGACGGACCTGCTGGTCGAACGCGATCAGGCCCACCGGGTCTTGCTGGTGAATCATCAGGTAGCCGAGAGCGGCGGCGAGGCTGATCCCGTATTCGAATTTGGTCAGTTCCTGACGATAGGTGTAGCCCATCGAGCCCGACAGGTCCATCACCAGGTAGCCGGTGAGATTGGTCTCGGCCTGGAATTTCTTGATGTAAAACCGGTCGGTCTTGGCGAAGACGGCCCAGTCGATATCCGAGATATTGTCGCCCGAGGTGTACTTCCGATGCTCGGAAAACTCGACCGAGAACCCTTGAAACGGGCTGGCGTGCAGCCCCGAGATGAACCCCTCGACGATGAACTTCGCGCGGAGGTCAAGTCGCGCGACCTGGCGGATCACTTCGGGTTTGAGGTATTTCTCGGCGGTGCTGGCCAAAAGGAGAATCCTTTCACAAGACGTCGGAAAGTGTGATCGAAAGACCGAGCAAGAGCGGCGATTCGTAGCGGTCGACAGACTTCAAGATACGTTCGTCGGCACGATTGGGTGCGAACCTCATGACCGTAACCGTCCTGGAAAACCGGTCAATGACGACATATTCCTGAACCCCCAGTGCTTGGTACTGGAGCCGCTTCGTCTGGTAATCGCGGTCGCGGGACAGTCGATCGGGGCTGACGATCTCGAAGATCAGTTCGGGAACGCGATCGGAACGACGGGACTTCGGACCCTCCTGGACGAAATAAACGCCGATATCACCAATCCGATCCGTTCCGCCATCGACTCGCACCCAGGCTTCGTTGACGACCCGGTAGAGCCGGCTCGGATTGGCGAGCTTGTACAGGACTAGCTGATCTCGCCAGGGTTTACCAGCCTCGATATGTCCTTCGCCGCTGGGTGCCAAGACGACTAACCTCCCGCCTTCGCACTCGTGCCGCCAGGGCTCGGAGAACTCGGCCTCGGCGAAGTCTTCCGCCGAGACGAAGCTCCCTTCGTCTTGTTTTCCGAGCCGAAGGATCGTTCGGTCGGTCGCCATGGATTGGGCTCCTTCGACGGTCGGCTCATTTTTCAGCGCGGGCGCAATCAGCCCGGTTCAGCGTCGTTCGTACTTGGGCAGGTCGGGCTCGCGGATCTCGGCGACGAGCCGCTTGATCAGGCTTTCGGTGGTTTGCCCTTCGGCCTGGGCCTGGAAGTTGGTGCTGATCCGGTGCCGGAGCACAGGGACGGCGACCTTGCGGATATCGTCGAGCGAGACGCTGAAGCGACCATCCATCGCCGCCATCGCCTTGCCGCCCAGAATCAGGTTCTGGCCGGCCCGAGGCCCTGCTCCGTAGTCGACCAGGTCCTTGATGAACTGGGGTGTCTTCTCGTCGGCCGGTCGGGTGGCTCGAACCAGCCGGGTCACGTAATCGACCGCGTAATCCGAGATCGGCACCGAGGTCACCAGTTTCTGGAGATTGGTGATCGCCTTGGCGGAGAGGACCTTCTTGAGATCGGCGGTTTCCCCTTTGGTCGTCGCCGAGAGGATCTTCTTTTCTTCCTCGTACGACGGATAACCAACCCGGATATCGAACATGAACCGGTCGAGCTGGGCTTCCGGCAAGGGGTACGTCCCTTCCTGCTCGATCGGGTTCTGGGTGGCGATCACGAAGAACGGGTCGGGCAGGTGCAACGTTTCCTGGCCGACGGTCACTTCGCGCTCCTGCATCGCCTGAAGCAGCGCGGCCTGCGTTTTCGGCGGGGTCCGGTTGATCTCGTCGGCCAGGATGATGTTCGAGAAGATCGGCAGAT
>JAJYCH010000451.1 GCA_021778575.1 Planctomycetota bacterium | reverse complement strand
TCCTCGGCCTCCGTGAAGGTGATCGATCCCTGTAGGACCGTTCACCCTAACGGAGCCGTCTGGGGTGGGCTCTTTTTAGACGATCATTTTGCCCCAGGGTGGGCTCTTTTTAGACGATCATTTCCAGTCCTTGTCGGCGAAGTTGCGGAACCAGAGGTAGCGGAACGAGGGGAAGTAGGCGAAGCGGACGAGCGGCCTCATGCACAGGAATCGCATGATCTTGCATTCAAATGCTTGCACGGCGGCCTGAACGCCGGGGGCGACGGTGATTTCTTGCTCGCAACGAAACGATTGCTCGAAGATCGCTCGGGACTCGTCGGCCGGGAGGACCTGACCGGTCTCTCTCGCGGCGTGGACACGATTCAGTGCATCCAGAAGTGAAGGAGTGATGATTACTTCGGCACCGGGCTCGCGACCGAACCGCCGGGTGAAGTGGTAGTTGGCATAGGTGTCGATGCAGACCTGTCGATTGACCTGGCGGAAATCCTCGGCGAACTGGCGGAGGAGGCCCAGTCGGTAAGCTTTCTCGTCGGGATTGTAGAAGTAGCGGCGGGCGATCAAGCGGCCGAGTGATCCGCCGGACTCGAAGTAGCCCGACGCCCAGAGCGCCCCGTGCGTGGCAATCAGCGAGAAGTGGTGGTTCCGGCCCGAGTCGAGGTACAGGTTATACAGGACAAGAGCTCGCCGAGGGATGTCGAGCAAGCCCCCGGCCAGCAAGGTCGCCTCGGCCTTGATCGCGTCGTACCGATCTTGCAAGGTTGGCTGGTTCATGGGTTTGCCTCGAAATCGAAGAGGTCAACAACTGCCCACTCACGCCCCTCGGGTCTTGCGGTCTTTCTATTCCTGGCGAATTCGCTGGGCCAGACGGAACCAGGTGGTGGCCTGTCGCGAGACCAGGCAAGCGAGCGAGGCGGCGGCCAGAGTGGCCATCAGCGCGGTCGGGCCGGCGGTGGCGAAGAAGAGGTTCGCCTCGACCCGGTGGCGCTCGTCGATGAAACCGTAAAGGTAGCGGGCGCAGATGGCCAGCCAGGCGAGGCAGCCGATCATTCCGGCCCAGCGGCCCCAGGTCCGTCCGGTAAGGATCGCCCAGGCGACGGTCAGCAAGAGGCAGGCGACTCCGGTGCCGATCCCGATAATCGACGGCAGTTCGCTGGTATAGCCGATGATCTTCCGGGCCTCGGCGGGGAGGGCCAGGATGACCGAGGTCCAGAACAGGGCGAAGACGGCGATCATCGCGAATTCAAAGCTGATGCCGATGATCGCCTTGGGCCGTTCGGCGTCGATCTCGCGCTCGTCGAGCCGGAACCGGTACGACGGGGCGGCCACCGGCTTGCCGTCGAGGATATTCTGGAGGTCGTCGGCGAAGGCTTCGCCTTGCTGGTAGCGATCGTCAGGGTCCTTGGCGGCGGCCTTGTGAACGACGGCCATCAGGTGTGGCGAGACCGTCTTGTTCAGGCTCGCGACCGGCGGCAGCGCCTTGGTCACGACATGGCGGAGAACCCCTTCGCGCGTCGGCGCGTCGATCGCCCTGGCCAGCGTGAGGAGTTCATAAAGGACCAGGCCGAGCGAGTAAACGTCGGTCCGGTGGTCGATCTCAAGCCGACCGGTGACCTGTTCCGGACTCATATAAGTGGGAGTGCCGACGATTTGACCGGTGACGGTCACCGTGACGTCCTCGAAGAACCGGGCGACGCCGAAATCGATCAGGCGGATCTGGCCTGATCGGTCGAGCAACAGGTTCTCCGGCTTGATGTCGCGGTGAACCACGCCGCGGTCATGGGCGTGGGCAAGTGCTCGAGCGGCGTCGCGGATGATCTCGACGCAGCGCCTGACGTGCTCGGCGGAAGTGGCTCGCGAGACCGGGACGGGGCCGAGCGTCTTGACCCGATCGGTGTCGGGCGGGACCATCGTGACGGTGGTATCGTCGAACCGGACGACCGGCGCGCGTTCCTCGGCCGAGGGGAGACTGTCGAGCGCGGTGTCGATGGTCGCCTTCGGGTCGCGGTTCAGGGCGTCGATGATCCGTCGGAGCGAGGCGCCGTCGACGTACTCCATCGCCATGTAGCAAAGCTGCTCGTCCTGGCCGACGTAGTGGACCCCGGCGATGTGGGGATGGTCGAGCTTGGCGACGGCCTGGGCCTCGCGACGGAACCGGGCGATGTCCTCGGGGCGATTCAAAGCGTCGCCGAGAACCTTGAGCGCGACGACCCGGTCGAGCGAGGTCTGCCGGGCCTGGTAGACCACGCCCATTCCGCCCGCGCCGAGCCGACGCTCGATCACGAAATCGCCAATCGCGACATCGGCGTCAAGAGTCGCCGCGCGTCGTCGAGGGTCGGCAGCCGGTTCGAGGTCCGGGTCGTGCTCGTTCATGATTCGACCCCCCTTCCCCAGCTTACCCGCTTTACCCACGGCCCGTCGCCGAGGGTCCCGGACGTCTCATGATAACCGACCGGCTGAAACTCGCAAACCGGGCGACTCCGCCAGCGGGTCGGATTCGGCGAGTGGCCGACGGCATGAGAGACTCCATGAATTTATTCGTGCAATCATAACACCCATTAATGAAGTATTTTATGTGTATGGATGGGTTCCGCAGGGTGGTCTCGGCCCATCGAGTGAAAAATCTCGTTCCCACGCGGAGCGCGGGAACGAGTGGGGTTGTGCCGAAAAGTTCCCGAATCGAGAGCTATACCCGATGATGGGCGGAGCCCACCCTTACGCGGTGCGAAGGGTTCAAGGTTCGCGCTGGTGGAGTTCGACGATGGAGACTTCGGGCGGGCAGAAGAAGCGGACGCGGGGGGCTTCGCCCCGTTCGTGGCCGACCCCTCGGCTGACGTAGATCGGGTTGGCGTTGATCTGGTGAAGTCCGCCCGCGGCGACCTCGCGCGGGACTTTCGAGAGGGTTACTGGTGGCCCGTAGCCCGGAATGACGATCTGGCCGCCGTGAGTATGACCGGCGACGACCAGATCAATCCGCGAGCCAGGCTTGAGCCCGAGCGCGACGTCGGGACGATGCGCCAGGATGATCCGGATATCGTCGGTTCCGGGCTCGGTTTCCAGTTGCTGGACCACAGCCTGGGCCGAGGGGTTCCGGAAGCCAAGCTGGAGACCGCCGATCGTCAGGTTCCGACCGTTGACCGACACGCGAGCCACGTCATCGACCAGCAATCGGATCGAGGTCTCGGGAAGGATCGTCCGGAGGAGGTCGCCGGGTCCATCGGTATCGCCAAGCACCAGAAAGACGCCGCCAGGGGCTTGAAGTTCCGCCAGAAGGTCGCGAAGCGAAGATTTCGTGGCCTCGAAATCGCTGTCCGAGCCTTGAAAGACGTCGCCGGGCAAGAGGATCAAATCAGGCTTCTGGTCCATCAACAGGCGGATCGCCCGGCGCTCGTAATCGGTCACGCCATCGGTCTGGAGGTCGGTCAGGACGGCGATCTTGACCGGTTTCGTCCCCACGCGAGCCCCTGGAAGCGCCAGTCGAGCGGTTTCGAGCCGGAGGTTATACGGCTCGATCCAGGTCGTGTAGACACCGATCGGGATCAAGGCCAAACTGGCCAGGCTCGCGAGCTTGATGAGAAGAGTCGGCCGTCGCCAGCCGGAAATCGAAATGCCCAGCAAGCCCAGGCCGATCGCCGGAATCAGGACGACGAGATCGACGTAGACCAGATGAATCGTGCCGAACAGGCTGACTCCCAGCCTCCAGAAGACCGCCGCCTTGCCCACGAAAACCAGACTGGTGACCAGCATGGCGAGAGCGACGCGAAGAACGCCGATCCGTGGCGGGCCGGAGCCCTCGGTCGGACGACGGACCCCGACGAACAGGAGAACAACAGCCGCCACCAGAGCGTCGACCAGGGTCGAACCAATCACGATGTCGAGGAACGGGACATCCCGCATCAAGCCGGCCCTTCGAGGAATCGAGAACGGGTCACGCGTGGCGACCCGGCAACGATTTTATCGAAAGCCGGCGGGACCGAGCGACATTCCGATGGTTTTCGGCCCGGCGGAGGTGAACTCTCAGGCGGCTGGGACCGGCGCGGTTCCGTCGGCTCCGTGAGCAGGAGCGGCCTTGGCTTCGCGGAGAGTGGATCGGCTCGCCGAATTCGGCCAGGATCTCGAACGATTGGCGGAGCAAGATCAGCGAGAGGATCTCCAGTTCCTTGCCGATCGATCGGGCGACGGATTCGGCCAGGCCGAAGATCAAGCCGACGACCTCGGCGAGAACCAGCAGATAGAAGGCGATCCCGATCGCCAGAAACCGCGACGGCGAAACCATTCCGGCCAGGGGTTGGGGAAGCCAGCCTAATCGTCGGGCCTCGATCGTCGCCAGCGAACCGAGGTAGACGAAGTTCAGCAAGGTGGTCAACGGACCGATGACCCTGGGCGTCTTCCGGAGTCGATCGAGCCGATCATAGAATCGGATCAATCGGCTCGCGGAAGCCGGCAACGGAGTCGCGATCGACTCCGAGGCGGCGGTCGATTCAGGAACCGTCGATTCTCGCTTGTCCATCAACAATGATCCTGCGAGCCGCGAAATTCCGGCGGGCGCGAGCTTCCCGCCGGTGGTCGAAGCGCATCAGGCCGTGGCGATCTTGGCCGAGCCGACGGCGTGATCCGGATGATACCCTTCAGCGTCGGACTTGGCCCGAGCCATGAAGTAGATCAACAGCCCATAACCGGCCTTGGCCGTGATGTCGGCGATCGTGTATCCGACCTGCAAGGCCACCTGGCCGACCGAGCTTTCGGTGCCGGTGAAGGTGATAATCGCATAAGCGATCGGATAGAATGACCAGGTCACCAGCAAGACGACCCGGGCGGCGCTGACCAGCCCTCGGACGGCTTGGGGCTGCGTCGCCAGCGACTTCGTCAGCTCGGTGAACAG
>JAJYCH010000450.1 GCA_021778575.1 Planctomycetota bacterium | reverse complement strand
CCGTTTTACGCCGTCGACCTGGTCGAGTGGACACTCTCGTTCGGCCGACGGCCGATCAAGCGGCTCCTGCCCAACCATCAAGACGTTCTGATGATGCAGCATCTCCAAGGGGCGGCCCGGCACCTGGCCGCGGCCCGCTTGCCGGATGCCGATCGCGCGAGGTTCGCGAAGCTCCTGACCGTGGCTGTCCATCGCGCCGAGATGCGGCTCCGCGATCGCTTCCGACCCGAGATCGTCAAGGTGCTCGATCAGACCGGGTTCGAGGCGCGCGACCTCCCCGAACGCGTCGCGCTTCAGAAGATCAACGAGGAGCTGCTCGACCGGGTCGTCGAGCGGGGCTTCCTCTCGATGGGGGATCTCCGTGACGCTCTGTCGCGGAACAACCGAAAATTCCCCGACCTCGCCGGTCCCGCCGAGTTTTTTCAAGGGGACCGGCTCCTTCAGGCGAACCGGCGGCTGGCCCTGGCGCTCGATGGCGTTTACCACCGAGGGGAGATCTATCTCCGGGTCTTGCAGCGGCTCAGCTCGCTGGCGTTCGGAACCCGGACCGGTCGGTTCCTGACCCGCTACCTGGTCCTGCCTTACGGCGGCGCGGCGGTGATCCTCGAAGGGTTGCAGCATGTCGTCGGGCCGATCTCGGAATGGGTGATCGGGTCCGAGATGCACCTGCTCAACCTTTACTCGCTGGCCGTTGACGGCACGGTCGCCATCGGCTTGCTCTATTCCCCGGAATATCGCCGGACCTTCGGCCGCTACCTGGCCCGTGCTCTGGAGTTGCTCCATCACCTGGTCATTGGCGTGCCGACCTGGGTCTTCCATCGCGAGTGGCTCCGGCGGATCTTCACCAGCCGGGGCTTCTCGTTGATCTGGCGCGGGGCGATTGTTCCGCTCTCGCTGGCCGGGATTGTCTACTCGGTCCGTCCGCCGTCGGTCTCGCCGTTCCAGTCGTTGGTGGGCTCGGCCTCGATCTTCCTGGCCACCAGCCTGCTCCTGACAACCCGGGCCGGCCGGAACCTTGAGGAGATGACGCTCGACTCGATCGGCCGGGCCTGGAACTGGCTCGTCTCGAGTCTTCTGCCCGGTCTGTTCCGGCTGGTGATGGAGCTGTTCGACCGCGTTCTCGAAGCGATCGAGCGCGTGATCTACACCGTCGACGAATGGCTCCGGTTTCGCGGCGGCCAGGGGAAGTCGAGCCTGGCAAGCAAGGCGATCCTGGGACTGGCCTGGTTCTTCATTGCCTATGTGGTCCGGTTCGTGGTCACGCTCCTGATCGAGCCGCAGGTCAACCCGATCAAGCATTTTCCGGTGGTGACAGTCTCGCACAAGATCATGCTGACCCAGCTTTTCCGGGTCGAAGGGATCATGACCGGCCTGTTCGGCTCGGAACTGGGTCCGCCGATCGCCGTGACGGTCCTGGGGCTGATCCCGGGAATCTTCGGGTTCCTGGTCTGGGAGCTGAAGGAGAACTGGCGGCTCTACGAGGCCAACCGCCCCGGGACGCTCCGGCCGGTGGTGATCGGCCATCACGGCGAGACGATGGCACGCCTGCTGAAACCGGGATTCCATTCGGGGACCGTGCCCAAGGTCTTTGCGAGGCTCCGGAGCGCCGAGCGCAAGGCGCTCCGGACCGGGCACGGCAAGTGGGCACGCAAGCAACTGGCCAGGCTCCACGAGGTCGAGGAGGGAATCCGCCACTTCGTGGATCGCGAATTCCTGACGATCCTGCTTCAGAGCCGGTCAATGGGTGGCACGCCCCTGGCGATCGGCGCGATCGCCCCGGGGACCAAGCGGTTCCTGATCGAGGTGATCCGCCCAGGTAAGCCCGGTCCGGCGCTCTGGTTGTCGTTCGAGGAACATTCCGGCTGGCTGGTGGCGGGAATCCTCGAAGCCGGCTGGCTCACCGAGCTGACCGCGACCGAGCGCGACGCCTTCGCCTCGGCCCTGTTGGGCCTTTACAAGATGGCCGGAGTCGAGCTGGTCCGGGAGTCGATCGTGAAATCGCTCGGACCCGAGACCCCGCCGTTCGACTTCCGCGAGGAAGGAATCGTCGTCTGGCCGGTCGAAGGTTCGCCAACCGAGGTGCTCTACCTGCTCCGGCCCCAGCCGGGAGTTCCGCCACTGGTGACCATCAACGACGCGGGGGAGCCGTCGATCACCAACCCCCCCGCCCTCGATTCCGCCCGACTGCTGTTCGCGAACTTCGAGATTCCCTGGACCGTCTGGGTCGAACTCTGGGAATGCGACCGGGCCGGCCGGGATCTCTCGACCGGGCCGATCGCCGGCCGGAACCTCTTGCCCGAACTTCCTGAGGACTCAGGACTCGGGACCCAGGACTCGGGATTACAGGCTCAGAGTTCGGTCTGATCGGGTGGTCGACCCGGCTTTCCTGGTCAGTTCGCGTGATTTTTTTGCCTGCGCGCGAACTTTTTGCCGGTTCGGGCGAATGGATGGGCAAGGATTCCGTGCTTCCGCTTTTGACTGGATTCCGACGAAAGCAGGTGATCGATGACCCCTCGACGGATCGAGCCCGGCCCTGGTCAGGAGTCGGTCTGGGATTATCCGCGCCCCCCTCGGCTCGAAAATTCGAGCAAGCTGGTGCGCGTGATCTTCAACGGCGAGGTCATCGCCGAGACGCGGAACGCTCTCCGGGTCCTCGAGACCAGCCACCCGCCGGTCTACTACATTCCGCCCGAGGATCTTCGAGCCAAGCTGCTCGAACGATCCTCACGTTCGAGCTTCTGCGAGTGGAAAGGTCGGGCTCGCTACCATACCTTGAAGGTCGGCGACCGCCGATCTCCCGACGCCGCCTGGTCTTATCCCGACCCGACCCGATCGTTCGAGCAAATTCGCGACTTTCTCGCCTTCTACCCCAGCCGGGTTGACGAATGCTCGGTTGATGGGGAGATCGTCCGCTCGCAACCTGGCGACTTCTACGGCGGCTGGATCACTCAGGAAATCGTCGGCCCGTTCAAGGGAGACCCGGGGACGATGGGCTGGTGAGCCGGCGGCGGACTCCGACGATCGCCACCAGTCCGCTCAGGCACAGAATCATCGACGAAGGCTCGGGCACGGCGGTGAAGCCGCTGATCGGGTTACCCGGGTATTGTGGAGTAACCGCTGTTGCCAGGACACTCCAGTTGTCCGACTCGAACCCCGTACCGGTGCTGGCGTTGGAGAAGACGATCTTGTCGAACGTGGTCCCGTTCGAGCCGAAGAAGTTGAGGTAAGCAAACTTCTCGCTGCTGTCCTGACCATTGTTGGGATTACCAAGATAGCCCGACCCCAGCGCCCCCGAAGCCATGGCGGAGTCGAACGTCCCGATCAACTGGTCACTTGAGTAAAATTGAATCTTGTTTAACGAATCGGCGGCAGACCACCAGAAGCCGAAATAGGCTTGAGCGCCGTTCAAGGTCAAGGTCATCGAGGTTTGACCGCTCTGGGCTCCGACGACGATGAAGTTGCCGGTCCCACCGGCCCCACCGTACTGATCGGCCGCGTCGATCGCCAGACCGGGCGAACTGATCGAGCCGACGGCCGTCGTCAGCGAGGTTTTAATGCCGGTTTTGAACGAATCAAAATTCTCCGTGGTCACCTTGGCGACCAACGACGACTGCGAACCCGCGACGTTCGCCGTCAGGACAATCCCGGCTTCAACAGGGCCGCTCTCCACCACTCCGAGCACGACCACAGCCAGGAATCCGTACCACATCAATCGATTCATCCGCGTCCCCGATCATATGAACCACCAAGCGACATAATGCACGCAATCAATCGTTAGGTCTCCGACCGGGAGAAATCAAATCGAGCAGGGGGTGGATTTCGTCCGGAGTGAATTTACTGAACATCCGATGTCGCTTAAACTCGACATGCTGCGAAATAGCATCGTCTGAGCCGGACTCCACAGAGCGGTTTTTCCGTGGCTGTCGCGTTTTCTATGGCGTAAGGGGGGGGGGGGGGGGGGGGGGGACACCAAACGGCAATATGCCCCATCGGAATCGAAAACGGGAATCGTCGACGGCTTCGGCGCCGCGCGAACTGGGTCATCGGGACGCTCGGCACGTTGGTTGCGTGAGGATTTTTAATCGAAGAGGGTTGATCGAATCCTCTCCGCTCTTAACGATCCCAACCAGGAGGAACCCGCCATGAGCGTCGCATCGTTGCACGATCAGATCAAAGAACACATGGAAGTCGTCTGCTCCAAAGGTATGCACGTCGGCACAGTCGACCATCTCGTGGGCGATCAGATCAAATTGACCCGGCGCGACTCCGAGGACGGCAAGCACCACCTGTTCCCGACTTCAATGGTCGGCTCCGTGGACACCAAGGTCCACCTGCTCAAGCCCTGCGATGAACTCAAGAAGATCTGGACGACCGAGTGAATATCTGACCACTAAACCCCTGGTCAACCTACTCTGACGCCGTCGAGCTTCCCACGAGGCCCGACGGCGTTAGAGCGCGTGGACCCAGATTTTCCGTGGGTGGTCGAGAAGGAAACCGTTGGGTGGCAGGGAACTTCGGTACTCCGGAACCTCGGTTCCCAGATCGTTGCCGATGGCCACCAACCGGGGTTCGGGGTACCGAAACCCGCCACCCCAGAAAATCCGGGTAAACCCTGATCACTCGATCCGGGTGAGCATCTGGCGGCGTGGTCCCTTCCCCGTTATCCTGGAGAGGTATCAGGGAGGCGGATCAAGGCGACCGCTCGCGGTTTCTTTCAGGATAGGTCCAAACGTGATGGCCTCGATCGTTCTGGCCGACGATGACGAGGATCTTCGAGCCATCTACGGCCCTTGTCTGCGAGCGTCGGGCCACATGGTCCGAGAAGCGTCGAGCGGGACCGGGGCTCTGGAACTGGTCCGCGAGCATCATCCCGACCTGCTCAGCCT
>JAJYCH010000449.1 GCA_021778575.1 Planctomycetota bacterium | reverse complement strand
ACCGAGCGCGAGGTCTCGAACCAGACCTTGACGACCGACAAGACGACCGGCAAGGGGTCGGCCTCGATCAAGATCGAGGACGAGCAAGGGGGCGGCTACGTGGTTCGGGTCGCCGGGACCGACCAGTTCACCAACCCGATCGTGTCCGACCACGCGGTTGAAATCTCGGGCAAGGCCGACGACACTCGCCTGCGGATCTTCACCGATCGCCAGGCGTTCAAGGTCGGCGAGACCGCCTCGGTGAACCTGCACAGTCGAGGGAAACCGGGCACCGCGCTCCTCGCCTGGGAAGCGGATCGGATTCTCAAATATCAGATTGTGCCGATCAACGAGGGAGACAACCGGCTGACCTGGCCGGTCGATGCTCCGCAGTTTCCCAACTTCACGCTGACCGCCTCACGGATGGCCGGCGATAAGTTCGACGTCGCGGCGCTCGACATCCGGGTCGAGCGTGACCTCCGAGTGACGATCAAGCCGCTCAAGCCGTCGGTCCGACCCGGCGAAGAGGTTGAGGTCGAGGTGTCGACGGTCGATCAGCTCGATCGACCCGTCGCGGCCGAGATCGCTCTGGCCTTGATCGACCAGTCGCTCCTCCGACAGTTCGCCGACTCGATGCCGCCGATCGGTCCTTACTTCTACAACCAGACCCGGACCGGTGCCTTCACGACCGAGTCGACCAACACGTTCCACGACGAGCCGACGACAACGCCCGTCTCCGAGGCAGTGGTCGAGGAAGCCGAGCGGTTCGCCGCTCAGACACGCAACACGATCAGTCGATCCGAGGTTCTCGAAGAATCCAAGAAGATGGCCAAGATGGAAGGGATGCTGGGGCAAGCCGGTCAGATTATGAAAGCGCCGTCCGAGCTACCCCCGGCCCCGGGTGGGTATCCATCGGCCTATACGACAAATGTAACCGGTCCCACCTTTGCCAACCCGAATGCACCACCAGCGTCGGACATGGCTTCAACGATCGTTGGCGGATACCCCGTGACGCCGGCACCAGCCGCCGCCTCGATGGGGGGTGGCATGGGCGGCATGGCCGGCGGTATGGGTGGCCGCGGAGCCGGTCGCCTTGAATACGATATGGCTCGCGAAGACCGTGATAAGATGGGCGACGACATGACGCTCGGTCTCAAACAGAAGGGCAGCATGCCGGAGTCGACGAATCGGCGTCGGATGTTTGCTGGGGGTGGGTTCCAAGGCGGAGAAAACGCACCTGCCGCCGCTCCTCGCGAGCAGTTCACCGAGACCGCGTACTGGAACCCGGCGATCGTCACCGGCAAGGACGGCAAGGCCACGATCAAGTTCAAGGCGCCGATGGCACTGTCGGAATATCGGTTCTCGGCCCGAGGCGTGACCGGTTCCGACACTCTGGTCGGTCAGGCGACTTCGAGCTTGAACGTCAAGAAAGACTTCTTCGTCGATCTGAAGGTTCCGGCGACGCTGGCCCAGGGGGATAAACCCCGGTTCTCGGCCGAGATCCATCACGTCGGCATCAAGGGGAATGTCGAGGTCAAGCTGGGGATTTACTCGGGCGACCGCGACCAGGTTTATCCGAAGACGCTGACCCTGAAAGAGGACGGCGTCGAGGAGATCCTCTTCGAGCCGTTCGAGGTTCCCGACGGCGAGTCGGTCCGGCTGACGCTGACGGCTCGGGCCGGCGACGTTTCCGACGAACTGGTGATCGAGGTGCCGATTCGCCCGTGGGGCGTCCAGGCGTTCGCTTCGGCCTCGGGTACGTCGAGCAACGACGCGACGGTGTTCGTCGGCCTGCCGCCGGGTCGGACGTATGAGAGCCCCGAGATGCGGATCGACGTCGCGCCGACGCTCCGACGGCTCCTGATCGAGCTGGCCCTGGGACGCGAGTTGTTGTACGCGCCGCGATCGATCGTGAGACCCTGCCCGATCCCGCTCGACACGATCGCCGATCGGGCGTCGGACCTCCTGGCAGCAACTTCGGCGCTCCAGTATCTCCAGGAAGTCCGAACCCCCGCCGCGCCCGAGGCGACGCGGCTTTCCGAACGTATCCAGGGATTGGTAGCCGAGCTGATTTCGAGCCAGAACGATGACGGCGGCTGGCCCTGGGTGGCACACCGCGAAGGGCAAAACCGGACGAACAGCGATCGCCTGACCTCGGCACAGGTTGCTTTCGCGCTCGCCACCGCCCGGTCGGTCGGCCTGCTGGCTGATCCTTCGGTTGTTGATCGCTCGACCAACTACCTGAACCGCGAGTTCACCCGCGCCGGCAACGATTTCGAGGCTCGGGCCGCGCTACTGCACGCCCTGGCTGCGCTCGACAAGGCGACCTTCGAGCAAGCCAACAGCCTGAACCGAATCCGCCAGAACTTGCCCGACGTGGCGCTGGCCTATCTCGCCCTGACGCTGGCGAGGATCGACCGTGTCAGCCTGGCCAACGAGGTTCTCGACGTCCTGGCTCCTCGGGCCCGGACCGAATCGGCCGGCGTCGGCCAGAAGCCCCGGAAATATTGGGAAGGGAAGAACCAGGGGCCGTTCCATCGCGGAGCCGTCGAGACCACGGCACTCGCGGCGCTCGCCTTCGCCAGGGTCCGCCCGGATTCGCCCGACCTCGACGCGGCGAATGAGTGGCTCCTGGCCCATCGGCTCGGAAACGGCTGGAACCCGCACAAGGCCAAGGGAGCGGCCGTCGCCGCGCTCGCCAGCTTCTACGGCAAGGCGGGACAGGCCGAGGATCGCTACCGACTGGTCGTCACTGTCAATGATGCCGAGGTCTACCGGTCTGACATCATTGGCTCGCCCGACGGCAAGGCGATCGCGGTGCCTCGCAAGGCAATCAAGCTCGGCAGTCCCAACCGGGTCCGGTTCCAGATCGAAGGGCGAGGGACTTTCGGTTACGCGGTAAGCCTGACCGGCTTCGCCCGCGACTTCGGACCCGACCAGAAGGGAGACGGCAAGCGGTTCCAGATCCGCGAGCGGGATTATCTGCCCGCCGCGCCCGAGCTGGACGGCAAGACCTTGCCGATCGGGTTCTCGGTGGCGATCAACCCGACGACCTTCACCAACAAGATCACCCAGGTCAGTCAGGGGGGACGGGCCAAGGTCCGGATCATCCCGGCGATTTACTCGATCGCCGGTCAACCGGCGTGGGATCGCGAATTTCTCGTGATCGAGGAAACGCTCCCCGCCGGGACCACCTTGATCGAGGGCTCGGTCCAGACCTCGGCCACCTCGTACACGATGGCTGATAACGTTCTCACGTTCTACTTCAGCCCCGAGAATAGCCCGGGGCAGATCGAGTACGAGATCGCCGGATATCTGCCGGGACGCTACCGGGCGTTGCCGACCAGGATCTTCGCCGCTTACGACGCCGGACGAGTGCATCTGGGAACGGTGGGCGACTTGCAGGTCCTCACGGCGGCCGAGCACTCGACCGACCCCTACAAGGCCACGCCCGACGAACTGTTCGCTCGCGGCAAGGCCCTGTTCCAGGACGGAAAGCTCGCTGAGTCGGCCGGTCCACTCGAAGAATTGTTCGCCGGTTACGGCTTGAACGACGCAACGGCTCGCGACGCGGCTCGGATGCTCTTGACCGTTCATATCAAGGATTACCAGCCCCGAAAGGTTGTCCAGGACTTCGAGATCCTTCGCGAGAAGGGGCCGGAACTGGTCATTCCGTTCGAGGAGGTCCAGGTGGTCGGCCGGGCCTATCGCGATATTGGCGAATTTGAGCGTGCCTATTTGATCTTCCGAGCAATCGTCGAGGCCAGCTATCTCGAAGACGCCCAGGTCGGCGAAACCCTCCGCCAGCGCGGGCGGACTCTCGAAGCGACTGCTTATCTGATCAATCTCTGGCGCGAGAGCCCGAACACGGCGTCGATCGAGAGCGACTTTTTCGGTCTCTCGCAGCTTCTCGCCGGTGCCGCCACCCGAGCGACGTCCGACCCCGCCCTCCGTCGCGAGCTGGCCGAGGCCGGTGTCACCCGGTCGCAACTGCTCTTGCAAACGATCCGGATGATCCAGGTCGTTCTGGTCCAGTCGCCCAAGAACCCGATGGTCGACGAGGCAAGCCTCGCCTTGCTCGGGGCTTATCTCGAACTCGAAGACTTCGAGTCGGTCGTCAAGCTCGCGCCCAGGTTTGCGAAGCTCTACCCCAGGAGCACGTTCCTCGATAGCTTCCAGTACAGCGAGGCCCTCGGCCAGTTCTCGCTGGGACATCTGGATCGTGCCATCGAGGTCGCCCAGGCGATCGCCAAGGCGACCTACAAGGACGCCAACAATATTGACCAGCCAAGCCCGAACAAGTGGCAGGCCCTTTATATCCTGGGCCAGATCCACGATGCCCGGAAGCAGCCGGCGCAGGCGGTCGAGTTCTACAAGCAGGTCGCCGATCGGTTCGCTGACGCCGCCGGCGCGGTGAAGGCCCTGACCCGCAAGGATCTGAAGTTGCCCGAGGTCTCGATCGTCCGTCCCAGTGGCGTTGCTCCGGCTGAGGTGGGCAAGCCGGGCGTCGCGCTCGACTACCGAAACATTGCCGATGTCGACGTCAAGGTTTATCCGGTCGACCTGATGCGGCTCTACCTGACCCGTCGAAATCTCGACGGAATCGCCGGGATCGACCTGGCCGGGATCACGCCGACCGTCGAACAATCGATCAAGCTCGGCGACGGTGCCGACTTCGGCGACAAGTCGAAGGGGCTCGACCTCCCGCTGACCAAGGAAGGGGCCTATCTCGTCATGGCCCGAGGCGAAAACCTCTACGCGTCGGGGATCGTGCTGGTCACGCCGCTGGAACTGGAGGTCCTCGAAGAACCGGAGTCGGGTCGGGTCCGGGTGGTGGTTCGCGACTCGAAGACGAAGGACCCGGTCTCGAAGGTTCAGGTCAAGGTGATCGGCACCAACAACCCGACC
>JAJYCH010000448.1 GCA_021778575.1 Planctomycetota bacterium | reverse complement strand
GCGGCTGGTTCTCCATGATCCGGATCTGAACCGTGCTGGTCTGGCTCCGGAGCAGCGTGTTCTCGTTGATATAAAAATTATCCACCGGATCACGCGCCGGATGAACCAGCGGGATATTCAGGGCCTCGAAGTTATGCCGGACATCCTCGACCTCCGGACCCCGAGCCACGGCAAACCCGAGCCGGCCGAACAGGCCAATCAGTTCGTCGGCCGTCTGGGTCAACGGATGACGATGGCCCAGCTTCGGCACGCGACCGGGAAGCGTCACGTCAATCGCGTCAACCACACTCGCCGGTCGTTCCACCCGAGCCTTCGCCGCCTCGAACGCCGCTTCGATCGCCTGCTTGGTCGCGTTGAAGGCCTGCCCGTAGGCTTTCTTGCTCGCCGGTTCGATCGCCTTGAGCTGTTCCTGAGCCGTCTTCAACCGCCCGGCCTTTTGCCCGAGAAACTCGATCCGGGCCGCTTCAACGGCGTCGGCGGATGACGAGTCTCCGAATGCGGCGAGGCCCTCGGCCTGGAGGGCGTCAAGGTCGGCGAGTAAGACTTCGAGAGGTCTCATGAAAACTCAAGTTGCCGTTTAGGATTCAGAGATGATCACTTTGCGACGAGCGAAGGTTGCGATCAGCCCACCAACAATGGCCAGTGTCGCGAACGGAATGAGCAGAATGGCCTGGAAATCGGGAAGTCCCGTGCCGATCGACGACCGGATTTCGAGCCAACCCGACCAACCTTGATCAAAATGACTGGACAACTTGAGGTTCGATTCCACCCAGTACCAGTGGAACTGGTAATAGTTGAGGTCCGAAACGGAAACGGACCGGCGGATCACGGGAAAAAACACCCAGTTCCAGAGGCCACCCACGATCGTCAAAGGAGCGAGGAAAACGGCAAGGAGCAGGAGGAACCCGGTGATTCCCGCTCCCGCGAAGAAGCGTCGGGCCGAGTTCGTCGTCGAGTACCAGGCGATCCCCAAGCCAAGGACCATCCAGCCGAAGAGTCCGAGAAATCCGAAAGCATTCTTCGGGCCGACCCAGGACTTCAATAGTGCCAGGGAAAGCCCGAGTAACGCAATCATCCCCATGATCCGGGAGATCGAAAGCCGTCGCCGCATGACTTTCGACTCCCCAGTGAGTGAATGACCGGTCCCGGGTCGCTTACGCCGTCTTCTTCTGCTTCGCGGCGAGTTCGGCGTTGAACTTGTCGAGTTCCGCGCGAACCTTATCGATGATCGCGTCGAACGTCTCGGCGTCGAAGATCGCCAGGTCGGACAGGCTCTTGCGGTCGAGGCCGATCTGGGCCAGGCGGAGGCCGTGGATCAGGTTGCTATAGCGGAGGCCACGCATCTCGGCGGCGGCGCTCAGTCGCGTGATGAACAGCTTGCGGAAGTCCCGCTTCTTGGCCCGGCGATCGCGGAACGCGAACACACCGGCGCGGAGCAGGGTTTCCTTGGCCGACTTCAGGAGCCGTCGACGACCGCCGACGAAACCTTCCACCTTCTTGAACAGCCGCTTCTTCGCCCGGGTCCTGGCGAAGCCCTTCTTTGCACGCATCGTACAGTCTCAACAATGGATCGAGGACATTCGGGGCAGGGGTCTCGGGGCCAGTTCATGGCCCCACGGGCTCATGGGCATTTTGATTCGGTTCAAGAAACCTGGCTTGTTCAGGCTTCCGACGGCAGGCTGGCGGGATCGAGCGCGGCTTCAGCGTCGAGAGCGGCCACGGCCTCGCCAATCGCGAGTTTCTCGAGGGCGATCTCGGTCGGATTCAGCGACGGCCGCGTATGCACGGCCTTCCGAATCCGGCGGCATTCGGCCAGAACCTTCAGCTGCACTTTCTTGCGGAGCCGGCGGACCTGTTTGCCACTCTTGTGGCTCATCAGGTGCGACGAACCGCACTTCTTGTGGCTGACCTTGCCGGTGGCCGAAACCTTGAACCGCTTCTTGATCCCTTTGTGAGTCTTCAGCTTGGGCATGATTCAAACCGCTCGAAAGTTTCCAACCGCCCTGGGAAATCAAGGGCAGCGCCATCGGCCGAGTCCAACAACTTAGCAAACCCGGACACACTTCGCCAAGGCCAAAAGATCCGCAAGACGTGTCGGCAGCGCTCAATGATCGCGACAAAACGAAGCCATTTGACGTAAACCGTTATTTGACAGAGAAATGAATCAGAACTGAAGTGCTACCATTCGTGGGGAAAAACGAAGCCAAACCGGAAACGCAACCGGTGACGCGTTCCCTTGACAAAACGAACCCAATTCCTGGGGTCAATCTTCGCGAGCCACAAAACGAAGCCAATGCGCGATTCGGTCCCGGTCGTGGAGATCACCGATGGTCACCCCGACCAGGATAATATCGTCAACCGTTCGATCTTTCGAACCGATTTTGGCGGAGCATTGCACCGAACTCATTCCGGTTCGCAGTCGGAGCCCATCATGTTTCCGACGGCCCGGATCAACTCACGAAGCTTCGTTTCGTCGAGTGTTCCGACAATCCCGGCATCGAGGTCCAGGTCCGAGACAGCCAGATAGGTCAGAGTCTCTGCCTGAGCGACACAATCTTTGGTCAGTCCAAACTCGCCGGCACGAAAAGCCATGCAATGCGGCAGAGCCGAACGAACCGCGAAGTGAGCCGAGGTGATCAACGCCATCACGACCCAGTTTCCTCGATTCAACTCTTCACGAGAGACAACAACTACCGGTCGTTTTCCAGCGTCTGTCTCGACCAAATAGATCTCGCCAGGTCGCGGGATCAATACGAATTCTCCGAAGCCAATTGGTCGCGGGCCTTGCGACCTACCTTTCCCCAGGCCTCATGCTCGCGATGGTCTTCCGCCTCTTCCACGAGCCTTCGATAGGTTTCGGCTCGAACAAGGATGAACGCATCGCCATTTTTCGGGTCAGCCAGTTCGAGCGGGGCTTCGCCGGCCTCAGCCAATGCAAGTTTTTGCTCAGGCGTGATCGTCAACCTTGAGACTCCGGTTACTTGCTCAAACCGAGCCAAGCCTATTTTATCGCAGTAACAACAGCCACCAAGACTTGTGCAAGATGATTGCCGACCCATTCAAAAACGAATAGTCGCGTAGTACATCCTTTTATTCGGAAGGCAACAGGGACAACCACAGATCCAGTGGGACTGATGTTGACTCTTGAAATGAATGCTTGAAAGAGTTACGACCGGGTTCCCCAACCGGCTCCGCCATTCGATGGCCCTTTGGCCCCTATCTTTGCACAGGACTTATCTATCTCTGGATCTCAAACAACCACCGGCCAAGGTAGAAGTCAGAGAACTGGAGGAAGCGCCTGTTGGCCTGCAAAGAGATCGGCGGCATTGGCATGATCGCCCACATCAACCAGATTTACCTCGCTCTGCGAGGGTCCCGTAACTCCTTCAAGCAAAATAAATAATTACCTGAACGTGGGAATCGTTCAAGACAAGAAGTAGACGAGTTGGTATTTCTCGTCTGAAATTGTAATTTCAGCAACCAGTTTCTGGGGGTCATCAATCGATCCTCTGCCATAATATTCAAGAATGGGTGAATCACCAAGTTCTTTCCATACTTCGAGAAATTTGCCAAGGTTCAGAAACTCATTGCCTTGCTGGTATTCCACGAGCAAGCGCTTTACCGAGAGCCCGGCGATGTACGTTGTGTCTCGCTCGAAGCTAAGCTCTGCGTTAGTACCGACCATCGCTTGAACTAAAGCATCGCGTATCACATCGTAACCATAGATGTCATCCACCCGATCAACTCCCTCTAAAGAGGTGGCCGCCAAGGAATATGGCGGCTCTCCCGTGGTAACCCATCACGCCCGAGGCGCGATGATGGCGGTCATTCGTTTGCCTTCCATCGACGGGTTCTTCTCGATCTTCGCCACGTCTTCGAGCGCGGCGAGCACTTCGAGCATGACCTTGCGGCCCTCGTCGATGTGTGCGAGTTCGCGGCCTCGGAAGAGGACGTTGACCAGGACCTTGTCCTTGTGTTCGAGGAACTCGCGGGCTCGCTTGACCTTGACCTCGATGTCGTGGTCTCCGGTCTTGGGACGGACCCGAATTTCCTTGACCTGGACCTGGTGCTGCTTCTGCTTCGACGCTTTTTTCTTCTGCGAGTATTTAAACTTGCCGAAGTCCATGATCTTGCAGACCGGGGGTCGCTCGTTCGGGGCGACCTCCACCAGGTCGAGGCCGGCCTCGCGGGCCGCTTCCATCGCCTTGCCGGTCGGCATCACGCCGAGCAACTCACCCTCGGTATTAATGACCCGCACCGGTGAGATGCGGATCTGCTCGTTCACCCTGAGATTCCGGTCGATGACGTCCCTCCCCGGCGGACGTTGGGTCCAGGCCTCGGCTCGTCGGCCCGTTCTCCCTCAGATCGGAGAAGCCGAACGCGTTGGACCGCGACGCCTGCCCCCCTGGCAAGACCTCCGCGCGTCCCGAGGCAATCCAATTGAGTACCCGATTTTCCGCTCGCTGTCAATACGCGTGCTTCTCGGCCGACTCTTCCGCCGGGGGCACCGGGGCCGCCACGACCTGACGAATCGTCCGGGCGTCAACCTCCGACTTGAGCCGGCGAATCGCCTCGTCGAGACCGAGAACCCCCAGGTCGCCGTCGAGCCGGTCGCGATACGAAACAGTTCCGGTCTCGGCTTCCTTGGCCCCGACGACGAACATCACGGGAATCTTCTGCATCTGGGCATCGCGGATCTTGGCGCCGATTTTCTCGGGCCGAGAATCGAGTTCGACCCGGAAGTGAAACGACTGGAGCGTCGTGACAACATGGTTGGCGTAGTCGACAAACTTGTCCGAGATCGGCAAGACGCGGACCTGTTCCGGAGCGAGCCAGAGCGGGAAGGCTCCCGCGAAATGCTCGATCAAGATCCCCATGAACCGTTCCATG
>JAJYCH010000447.1 GCA_021778575.1 Planctomycetota bacterium | reverse complement strand
CGACAAATCTCGAAGGTCTGGTCGTCGACCCGTGGTCGAGCGAAGGCCGCAAACGCGGTCCGCACAGCGGACCCTACCAGACTTTGCAATCCTCCTGTCTCCCGCAGTCCGTGGATTGCAGCCGACGATTTGACTTCAACCCCCGGGGAACTGGGTGCGCAAACGGATTCTGACATCGGTCGTAGGGCTTGCCCTGCCGGATTTTCTGGGTCTCCCGGCACGCATCTGCTTGCCACGAAAACAAAAGTGTGTTCAGCCGCCGTCTTCGCGACAGAAACTATCTCGGATCGGCAGCGAGGAGAGGCGTTCTCGCGGCAGTGACGATTGGGTTCGTTTTTCCCGGGAGTAACGCGGTGCGCTTGGCTTCGTCTTGTCAACGCATCCCGCGATCCGAAATCCATTGATTGCAAGGCCGGTCAACATTTGTCGAGTCCGTTCTCAGAATTGGGTTCGTTTTTTCTCCAGGGAGTAACCGGGTGAGCTTGGCTTCGACTTGTCAAATCACCCACCAGCCGGAAGCCGGGTGACTGTGATTGGGTTCGTTTGAGCACGCGGATTATGGGCAGGTTGGTTGGCTTCGTTTTGCACTCTGCACTTGGTGAGGATGAAACAGCGAACCCATCAAACTGCGCGATCTGGGCAATTTGCGTCGCCAGGTCTGATCCGCAAGGAGTTGGAGGCTGGCGGTCGGCGATGCCTGGTCGAGTTCGCCGATTTTGAGGGCTCCTTGTACGGATTTGCGGGGAATCTGGTTGGCCTTGCCAGGCTGGAGCGACTCGTTAGAATGAAGGGGTTAGAGCGACCCATCGTCCGGCAACCGGCTCGAAAGACGCAAGGTTTTGCCGGTCTCTTGTCACGACTCTCCGGCTGTGTGTTAAACTGGATGCGAATAGGTGATCTGGTCGCGTGGTTTTTCCACGTCATCTGGTTGATTTGTTCGTGCAACGGGAGTCGTGGGGATCTCTCGAAGGACGGGGGATCGGGTTGGTTATCAGGGAGGATCGACAATGTCCAAAGGATTTTGGGGCGGGTTGGCGCGGTTCGGTCTGCCGGGTCTGGCGGCGGGGTTGATTCTCTCGTGGTGGGCGGGCGGGCATGGCCCGACGGCCCGGGCACAAGGGATGGCTTCACCGGCTGATACCAATGGGCTGATTGCGTTCACTTCGCCCGTCAACGGCACCTCGACCCAGTTGCTCTATCTGATCGACACGAAAGCGACAAATCCAGCCTTTGCGGTGTATCGTGTCGAGCCCGGCGGTCCCAAGGGGTCGGTCAAGCTCGAAGCGGCACGGCAATATCGATATGACCTGAAGTTGTCGGAGTGGAATAACCAGGCGCCTGAAGTTTCCTCCATCGAGGCGATGGTGGGCGCGGTGAACAAGGCCAAGTAAGGGGTGGGCGTCGACGTGCTCGGCGCGGCGGACCCACCCTTCCGACCCCGTCCAGAGTATCCAATCGTATCGAAACGAACGGCCGCCGACCGGCCGGACTCGATCGCGAGGAGCACGTCGATGGCTCAGTTCTACACCCTCGAAGAGGCCGCCCGGGTTCTGGGCATGGGTCCCGAGGATCTGAAGCAAAAAGCCCAGCAACGCGAGGTCCGTGCGTTTATGGACGGCGGCTCGTGGCAGTTCCGGGTCGCCGATATCGACGAGCTTGCTCGCCGACGCGGCCTGGGGAGCGACCCTGAACTCTTGATCCCCGACCATTCGCACGACCTGGCCGACGCCAGTGGCAGCGGCGAGATCGACCTTTCCGATCTCTACAGTGGCGGTCACTCCGGAACCGGGTCCAAGTTGATCAACCTGGCCGGTGGCGGCCCGATTTCCGACGACGATCAGGACGTCCAGTTTGACGATCTGTCGCTTCCCCCGGGACCGCTGACCGGTGCCTCCGGCTCGACGATCATCGGGATGAATCCGAAGAAACCGGCGAGCGACTCCGACGTCAGGCTGATGCCCGACAAGCCCCTCAAAGGCCGGGCCGATTCGCAGGTTCGCCTCCGGGTGGACGAACCGATCAGCCCGCCGTCGTTCGAGGGGCCGATGCCGTCCGACTCGGACGTGACCCTGGTAAACGACGAGGATAGCTCGCTGCACGACGTCAGCGCCTTCCGTCCCGCCGCGGGCGGATCGACGTTCGGCCGGGTCGGCTCGTCGGCCGAGATCGCCGCCGCCGGCGCTCCCGATCCCGAGTCGAGCAGCGACTTCGAGCTGATGCCATCGACCGACATTGCCGCAGCCCTCGAACCCGAGAGCGGCAGCGATTTCGAGCTGACGGCGCTCGACGCCAGCGACGAGTTCGAGGCCTCGCCGCTCGCCGGTCCGAGCGACTCCGACGTCACCGCCGCGCAGCCGTCGGCCTCGGGGATCAACCTGGCCCGGCCCAGCGATTCGGGGATCAACCTCCAGTCGGTCGGCGGGTTCGATTTCTCGCAGGCCGACTCGATCGAGCTGGCCCCGCTCGACGACGATGACGCCGCCCGACCCGCTCCCAAATCCACGCCCAAAGCGGCCCCCAAGCCGGCCGCAGCCAAGCAGGACCCGAATTCGGCGACCCGGATGCCCGGTCTCGACCCCAGCTCGGCGACCCGGATGCCCGGTGTCGGCGGGATGGACCCGGGGGCGACCTCGATGGGTCTGGAGAAGGACATCTTCGAGGATACCGACTTCAGCCTCGAAGTCGATGCCCTCGACTCCGACCACGACGATCGGACCGTTCAACTCGACCGGTCGAGTGACTTCGACCTGGAAGAGTCGGATTCGGCCTCCGAGGTCTTCGCCCTCGACGAGGACGACGTCGACCAGAACGCCGCCACCGCGATGGGAGCGGCCGTGGCGGATGACGACTCGGGCGAGTTTACCGCCGACGATGCCGGAGCGAGCGACATGTCGAGCGGTTGGGACGTCGAGAGCGACGCCCCGGCCGCCGCCGCGATGTCGGCTCCGGCCGCCGCCGTCGGAACCAGGCTCGTGGCCTCGGCCCCTCAGGCCGAGTGGGGCGGAATCTGGGTGGGACTGCTCGGAGTCACCTCGGTACTTGTTTTCGTCTCGATGGTCTTCTCTATCGACCTGATCCGGAACCTTTACGACTTCCAGAACAACAGCCCAGCCTCGGGTCTGATCAACCAGATCGCCACGGTGTTCAAGTAATCGACCGGAATTCGAGGGGCCGGCCAACCAGTCGGCCCCTCGAATTCCTCTGCCCAAGATTTGTCGTCCCGAAAGGAGTCGGAACGTCATGCCCGATCGACCCCGACCCCGTCTTGTTTTCCCCTTAGTTCTCGGCTTTGCCCTGCTGGGACCCGGTTGCGCCTTCGTGCCCAAGCCGAAGTTCGACGAGGCCCAGAAGCTCGTACAAAGTCTCCGCTCCGAGAACACCCAGCTCAAGGATTCCGCGCTTACCTTGAAAGTTCAGAACCAGGATCTGGCCCAGCGGGCCGTCGATGACGATAAGGCGATCCGGGCTCTCGAAGCCGCCAACAGCCAGTACGAACAGAGCATCCAGGCCTATCAGCAGGATCGTGAGGAACTTCAGGCCGCGTTCCGCGAGCTCAAGAGCCAGGTCCGAACCGCCTCCGGCCCTTGATCGGCAACGGGCACCGGGACACTCGACCCCTGGCGCTCGTGTTCGTCTCGATCGGGGCTTCCCTTGACGGGATCGGCGACCGAGGCGGATAATCATAGTGAGCCCGGCGGACGGAGGATCGTCTGATTATGCCCGTTTCGCTGCTGATTGCGTTGTTTCTCGCTTTTGGAACCGACGCGATCTTTCCCCCTGCCCCGATCCCGGAAGGTGCAATCGTTTCCAGACTCCTGGAAGCGATTGCCGAGATCGTCGTGGTCGGGCTCGTCGCCCTGGCATTCTCGCTGGCGACTCTGATCGGGGTCCGACGTCGGGACCGATCGTCGCCAGTGCCTCGGCTGATCTTCGGGATCGGTTCGCGGGTCGTTGGGAGTCTGACTCTGGTCGGCTATGGCTGGGTGATTCACGGACTCGCCTGGCCCGAGGTCGTCCGATCCGGCCTGAGGCTCCAGGGAGCCGTCCTGATCGACGAATTGCTGATCCTCACGCCGTTCCTCCTGGCCCAACTGGCTGGCTGGTTCGGCCTGTTCTTTGGGGAACAGGCATTGCGAGCTCCCTCGTTGCTGGGTGAGCGACCCGTGGGAATCGGTCGTTACCTGCTCCTCCGGGCTCGACAGACGCTGGGGATGGTCCTGCCCGCCGCACTGATCTTTTCGCTGGCGCAGGATCTGGCCCGGATTCAGTGGCCGAGCTTATCGGAAAAGCCAGCCTTCCAGATGGCAATGATGGCGGCGATGGGGGCTCTGGTCCTGATTCTGGCTCCCGCGTTTGTCCGGCTGAGCTGGCCCACCCGTCCGCTTCCTTCGGGACCGCTCCGTGATCGGCTGGAACGACTGGCCGCTCGATTCGGATTCAAGTTCACGGACATCCTGATCTGGGAGACCGACGGCTCGATCGTCAATGCCGGTGTGACCGGAGCCCTGCCGTTTTATCGATATGTCTTGCTGACCGACGCGTTGATCGACGGGCTGAATCCGCACGAGGTCGCGGCGGTCTTCGGACATGAGGTTGGACATATCCACCATCGGCACCTGGCGTTCTTCGGCTTTTTCTTCGTGGGAAGCATGGGAATCCTGACCCTGGCCAGCGACCTGATCTCGATCCAGGCGTTGAAAGGGATGGGAACTCCCGTCGGATCGACGAGCGAGACCATCACGCAGGGGACAATCACCCTGGTCCTTGGGTTGGCATACTTCGCCGCGATCTTCGGCATGCTCTCTCGACGGTTCGAGCGACAGGCCGATGTTTTCGGTTGCCGGGCGGTCTCGTGCGGCAAGCTCGACGGTCCGCCGCACCCCGACCTCTACTCGA
>JAJYCH010000446.1 GCA_021778575.1 Planctomycetota bacterium | reverse complement strand
TGAGGAGCCGAGGGAGTTCCGAACCCCGAAACAGGGATGAGGGCCGATGTCTCATGGCGGGCCGCCTCCTCCTTCGTTCGGGCTCAATTCCGAGAAGCTGATCTTTGTCAGGGGCTTCGGATTCAAGGTCGAGAAGACGTCGATCACCTTCATCAGCTCGGCATACTTGAGCTGGGGGTCGACGGCGATGACGGCTTGATCGAACGAAAGGACCGGGTCGTTGACGAATCCTTCGAGTTCGGTCTTCAATTCGGCCATGCCCCCAATCTGCTTATCGTTCAGAAGGATTTGATCAATCGCCCCGTTATTTCCCGCTTTCAGGACGGTTTTCAAGGTTCGGAGCGAGGCGTCGAGTGAGGGCTGGGCGTCTTTGGGCTGTTCCTTGGTGATCTCGGTGGCCTTCTGCGCGGGCAGCAGGTTCATCGAGAATTGTCCCTCGGTCGGAGCGGGGCGATAAGTCAGAATGAAGAAGGTCAGAAGCTGAAACGCCATGTCGAGCATGGGCGTCACCGGCACCTCAACTTCCATCGCACGCATCTTCTTCAAGGGACCACCCCCATCGAGCAAGGGAACCGGGCTGAGGCTGAGACCGTGGCGATCGATCGAATCAAGGCGCGTTCATTGCCTTCAGATCGAATTTTTGATAACCGTTGGTCTGGCAGGTATTAATCAAGTTGAACAGATAAGTAAACTGGGTGTCGCGATCGGCGCGGATCACCACCCGACCGGGCAACCCTTCGCCCGGCTCGATCTTCCCCTTCAGCGTCTTCATGTTCTGACGGGCGATCTGGGCTTCGAGCATGATCTTCGCGTTGGCTTCGGCCGCCGAGAGAACCTGACCATTGAAGATCATGTTCCCCTTGCTATCGACGTTGAGCACCAGGCGATCTTCATCGAGCCGGGAGGCATCGTCCTGGGGCCGGGCCGAGCCGGCGACCGGGAGCTTGATCCGCGAGTCGAAGTTGTCCTGACTGAAGTTGATCACCAGCATGAAGAAGGTGATCAACTGAAACACGATATCGAGCAACGGCGTCAGATTCGGCTCGGCCTTCAACTCGCCCACGGCTCCGGACATCGCTCGAACCTCCCCGTGAAGTGCGGAATCCTCAAACGCGCCTCGGACCCGGATTTCTCAGGGGGTCGGCGGCTTGTTTTGCTTGGCGGCGGCGAGGAGAGCCGTGATCGTCCGGTCGGCCACCTTGGCGCTTTCCATCGACATCTGAGCAACCCGGTTGCGGAAGAAGGCGAAGAAGAAGATCGCCGGGACCGACAGCGAGACCCCTTCGAGCGTGATGAACAGAGCCGTCGAGATCCCCTCGGCCACCTTCTCGGGCTTCGGCTGAGTGCCGGCGGCGAGGGCGATTTCCTGGAAGCTCTGGATCATCCCGATGATCGTTCCCACCAGTCCGATCATCGGCCCGAGCGTCCCGATGATCGCCAGATAGCTGATCCGAGCTTCCAGGCCGGTGACGATCTCGTCCTGGGTATCGGTCATCGCTTCCTTGGCCTCGGCCCGGCCGTTGGGAAGGTTGGCGACTCCGACGCGGACTAGCCTTGCGAGGAACGAGTCGTTATCGCGGCAGGCGTCATACGCCTCCTGGAACTTCCGCTCCTTGATCGCGTTCTCGAGCTTCTCGACGAGCGCGGCGGGCACCGCCTCGCTCACCCGAAGTTCCATGAACAGCTTGATCACCAGCGCGGTGAAGTAGACCGACAGGCAAAGCAGAAAGAAGCCGATCGGACCCGAGGCGTCGATCACCCAGCGGAGGGCCGACTTCTTGGCCGGTGGCGACGCGGGTTCGGCCGCTCCGGCAGCCGGCGCGGCCGCCTCGGGAGCCTCGACCTTGGGAGCTTCGTCCGCTTTCGGAGCCTCGGCGGCGGCTTCCTTCTTGGTGTCTTGCGCGAACAGCGTGGGGAGGGGGGTAACGGTCAAGCAAGCCAGGACATAGGCCACGAACAGGCCGATGGACCACGTCCGGCGGGTTTGGCCGGTCCAAGAGATCGAGACGCTCGCCATCGACGGAACCTCCCTCAACAACTCGGCCGACGACGCGTTCACTCCTTCGGGAGGAGAGCCTTCCCGACCGGATCACCGGCTCGATAACCGGTCATCTTACGAGAGTTTCGCAAAACCGAAGTCGGTGTCGGGTCGAGACCACGAAACGAAAGGAACGGGGCTTATCTTGTCAATCATCGACTGGCATCGAGCGTCTGTCAACTCTCCGACGGACGAATCCCCGACGCGCCACCAAGGTCTGACAACCGGCTTTCCACTGGAGTCTCAGCGAGGCAGTTCGATCGCTTTGATCAGCATGCCCAGATCGATCGGTTTAAAGAGTACGGCGTCCGGCTTCAGTTGATAAACGCGCGCGAGTCGGGCGGAATCACTCGTCCCGGTGGTCACGACGACCCGGGTCTTTGAATCCTGCTCGCGGATCTGTCGGAGCAAGGAGGCACCATCACCATCGGGAAGCATCAGGTCGAGGATCAGGACATCGGGTCGAGTCTCGATGATGGGGTGGGCTTCGGCGAGATTCGCGGCGGTGAGAACCTCCCAACCCTGTCGGCTGAGGATCGCTCCCAGGGCTTTTCGTGATGCCAGGTCATCTTCGACCAAGAGAAGCCGAGGTCGCTCCCGTGGTTGCCGAGGGGGTTCCGTTAAGTTCGGCTGCGGGGCTGATTCCGTCGCGAACGACTCCCTTGAGGAGGACGGTGAAACGGCTTCCTCGACCCACTTCGCTGTCGAAGTGCAGGTCTCCGCGGAGCTGTCGAGCAAGTCGGCGGGCGATCGCGAGTCCGAGTCCGAACCCTTTGGTACTATCTCGCTCACGATTATTCACCTGATAAAACTCATCGAAGATTGTTTCAAACTGGTCGGAAGCAATGCCTACCCCCGTGTCGCTGACATCCACGACGAGGTTCGGACCCGAGCGACTCGACACAATGGCGACATGACCCCGAGGCGTGAACTTGACGCCATTGCCCACCAGATTTTGCAGGATGCGATCCAGCTTCTGGCGATCGGTGCAGACCATGATTCCGGCGGGACACTCGACCCGGATCTCCAAACCCTTCGCTTCCGCCTGAGGCCGGTTCCGATCCACGACTTGATCGATGAGTTCCTTCAGCTTGAACGAAGCCTCACGCGATGGATCATCCGACCAGTCGAGCCGGCCGAGTTCGAGAAAACTTCCCAGAAGGTCGGCCGTCGTCCGGGCGCACGCCTTGATCTCGCGGAGCGAATCACGGAGCGATTCGATATCTTCCCCGGCCAGGCTGAGTTCCGCCAGATCGGCCTGAAGCATCAGACCGTTCAGAGGCGTCCGGAGATCGTGGCTGATCGCGTTCAGGAAGAAACTCTTCCGCTTTGATTCCGCACGCGATTCTTCCAGCTCGAACGCCAGTTGTTTGGTTCGACCGAGCTCGTGATAAACCACCCGAAGCTGGCGCGCGTTCAGGGCGTACCGCCAGGTAAAAAAGACCAGTCCGATCATGAAAAGATCGTAGAGCCGCCAGGCGGGCCAGAACATCTTGATCGGGATGAATAAATAGCCGCAGATTCCGCAAAACAGGAAAATCTGCTTCATGTTCCGCAAGGCCAGCTTGGCCTGACTGTTGGGAAGCGACTTTTCGTTCTCCCACCAGTGTCGGGCGATCAGGATGTACCCAAGAGTCACGGCGAGGTCGAGCATGACGGTCAGGATGATCCAGAACGTGTCCCCCTTCATGCAATGCGTGAGGGACATGTAACCGTCCGGGCCGCCCGAGAGCCACTGGAACAGATCGCCGAACACGGTCATCGGTCGAATCCTCAAGTAAGGAACGATCTGGTTGCCAACCGATTCCGTTCGTAACAAGGCACGGGAAGTGGAGTTGGAGGGCGAATGTTCATCGCGATGCGAGTCAAGGAGGTCGAAGAAACTCCAGAGAACGAGAGTCTTCTGATCGATCAGCTCTAAATTATCTCATTATCCCGGAAAAAAGGTCAACCAATCCTTGTAGACGAAATCGCGTTCGAATTCACGAATGGTCGGCGGCGATGGGTGGGATTGTCGGCAATGGTTGTGTATTACTGAGAAAGACTCTGCTCAGCAGGATGAGTTGATCGCCGGCCTTGAGCGGTCCGGCGTCGCTGCCGACCGGGTTGAGAATCATGTCGTCGCCGCGCTGGATGCCGATCAACAGACAGGACCGCCGGTCCTCGCGATGGCGGACGAAAATCCCCGAAAGTTCGATGAAATCGCGACCGACCAGGCCCTCGCCGATCGGGAAGAGGTACATCTCGTTCGCATCCCGGCCGACAGTCAGGAGTTCCTGGTAAACCCGGGTCATCCCGTGAAATAAGGCGGTCTTGGCCAGGAGCCGGAGCCCCAGTTCGTCCGAGGAAATGATCTCGTCCGCTCCGGCTCGCTTCAAGTGATTCAAATTGCTGACGTTGTGGCACTCGACGGCAACATTCGGCCGGGGCTCGGATTTGCAAATATTGCGGATCGCGATGCAGGTCAGGATCGTCTTGCCGTCAGCATGGTCCCCCTGGCGGTCGTCGGCGAGAACCACGATCGAGTGAGCCCGAGGAACGCGAGCCCGGCGCAGGATGACCTCGTTGCTGGCGTCTCCCTTGACGATGTAGACATCGTTGAAGGCCGGGTCGTCCTGCTTGTCGGGTAGGTCGATCGCCTCGGGATGATCGTGAATGATGACGAACGGGCGCTTGTCCTGAATGATCTTGGAATGAACCTCGCGAATCCAGGGGAGTCCCCGTTCACTCCAGTTACAGAGGACGAGGTGGTCCTCCATCTCAAAGTTCGACACGTCGACACTCCGCAAGTTTTGAGTCACCAGGATCGAGGCCACCGACCCGGTGAATAACCCCGCCAGGCCGACTCCCAGGCCGAGCAAGATCATCGA
>JAJYCH010000005.1 GCA_021778575.1 Planctomycetota bacterium | reverse complement strand
CGACTTGTATTTCCTGACCAACTGGACCTTCTCCGCGAAGATTTTCGGCGACGACAACGTCCGCGATACCGGCTTCAGCGCGATTCTCCACGGACAGGTCTGGCGAGCGATTACCCCCATTTTCCTCCACTTCGGCCTCGCACACCTGTTCTTCAACATGATGGCGATGCGCTACCTGGGGGAACAGGTCGAGATGCGCAAGGGAACCTGGCGGTTCGCCGTGCTCGTTCTCGTCTCGGCCATCGCCAGTAATTGCGGCGAGTCCTTGATGACGAAGGGGGACACGATCGATGAGCAGATGCGTATTTTTGGCGGGATGTCGGGAGTCATCTTCGCCATCGCCGGCTATCTCTGGATCAAGGGGCATACCGACCCCGAGGACCACCTTTCGCTGAATCAGCGGAGTGTGAACTGGATGCTCCTCTGGTTCATGCTCGGTATCATCATGCCGATGACCGTGGGGCCGGAAATGCGCAACACCTTCCCGTACAACATGGCGAACGTCGCCCACGGAGTCGGGTTATTGACCGGAGTGATCTTCGGGCTGCTGCGATTCTAGACGATTGAACCAGGCAAACTTCCATGAAACTCGGCTTCGTCTCGACCATCCTCGGTGAGCTTTCGCTCGAAGAAGTCCTCGAATTCGCCGCGAAAACCGGCTATTCGAGCGTCGAGGTCATGTGCTGGCCCCCCGGCAAGGCCGAGCGGCGCTATTCCGGCGTGAGCCACATCGACGTCAACCAGCTCGACGTCGGTTCTCTCAAGGAATTGTTCGCGAAGCATGGCGTGATGATTTCGGGACTCGGCTATTACCCGAACCCCCTTTCGAGTGATCGCGACGAGGCCGAGACCACCGTGACTCACCTCCATCAGGTGATCGACGCGGCGAGCGAACTGGGCATCCCGGTCGTGAACTCGTTCGTCGGTCGCGATCCCACGCTCTCGGTCGAGGCCAACTGGCCCAGATTTCTCGAAACCTGGCGCCCCTTGATCGACCACGCCGAGCAGAAGGGGATCAAGATCGGCATCGAGAATTGCCCGATGCTATTCACGCTTGACGAGTGGCCCGGCGGCAAGAACCTGGCCACGACCCCGGCGATCTGGCGGAAGATGTTCGAGGCGATCCCCAGCCCCGCCTTCGGGCTGAACTTCGACCCGTCGCACCTGATCTGGCAGCAGATCGATTACATCGCCCCACTGGCCGAGTTTCGCGACCGGATCTTTCACGTTCACGCCAAGGACGCGCGGATCGAGAAGAAAGCGCTCGACGATCACGGTGTTCTGTCGTATCCCAAACTCTGGCACACCCCCAAACTTCCCGGTCTGGGCGATATCCGCTGGGGTCCGTTCCTCGGTGCCCTGGCCGACATTGGTTACGACGGCCATGTCGCCGTCGAGGTCGAGGATCGAGCGTTCGAGGGATCGCTCGAAAAGCGCAAGGAAGCGCTGGTTATCAGTGGTCGGCATCTGATCCAGTTTCTGGGGGGCTGATCCGGGGTTCGATCGTCCTAAACCTCGTCTTCTTCCTCGTCGGCCGATTCCACTCGTGGCTCGAGCCCGAGTAACTCGTCCCAGCCAGCCGTGTTGGCCCCATCATCAAGGATCGCGAGCGTATTGTCAGGCCAGCGATCCAGCAGGTCACCGAGACAGTCGGCGAGTTCCTCGATGATCTGATCGTCGGGCGGATGGGATTCGAGCGCGGGATCGACTTCGAGGCAACCGGCAAGGGTGTCGATGTACTGGCCTTCAACCATCAGTTTTCGAAGGTTGGGATAAAGCTCAACCGGCAAAGTTTCCACCCATTCCGCGAGCATGCAAACGTCCGTGGACGACCCGAAATGGAGCCCGCCCTCTTCGCCCGATTCAAACCGAAATCCTATTGCATAACCCATTTGATCAAGCCCTCTTGGTCTCAAAAATCCCGTCCCTATGATACCACGAATCGCATCGGATTTCGACGACATTTTGCTTTTTTGTTCACTAGATTTGAAATGACGGGTGTGCCCGAATTTTCTTGGGGGGCTCTGCTCGACCCTGTCCTTTGGTTTTCCGAGGAAGCCCTCTCTGGAGTGCGAGAGCTTGCTCTCGCTCTGGCGACTGGAGCTTGCTCCGAGCCGAGTGACCTGGCCAACGGTTTCCCAACCAGCACCGTGAAGCAAGCTCCACGAAGCAAAGCGAGAGCAAGCTCTCGCACTCCAGATAATCCATCCGTCCGCAGCCCCCAGAAAATTTGGGTACACCCTGAAATGACAACGGAGTGCGATTCGGTGGGTGACACCGAAGTTCTTCCGGGTTTTGGCGAGAAGTCCGGAAATTCGTCTTGCGTCGATCGGGAAGATCGCTATAAGTCACGCTGCCTTGATCCAACCTTGATCGACTTCATCGCCGGGGCATGGAGGCCTCACCATGAGCACCTACGACAAGACTCAGGCCACCCACGAGTTCACGCGCTGGAGCGAGAGCTACGACCGAAGCATTCTCCAGGTCTTGCTGTTTGGCCCGTCGCACCGGGCGATCATCAAGCGAATCAAAGCCGAGTACGGCGATCAGCCGATCCGGGTGCTCGACATTGGCTGCGGCACGGGCGTGTTCGCGTCACGGATTCGCGAAGCGTTGCCCAATGCTCAGGTCTGGGGAATCGACCTGGTCCGGGGAATGCTGACCAAGGGCGTGGAGCGCTGGAAACGCCATGCCGACGGGATCTGCGCGATCCAGGCCGATAGCGAACGCCTGCCGTTCGGCTGGGGAGCGTTCGATGTCGTGACCTGCGCGAATAGCTTTCACCATTATCCGCACCAGGACCTCGCCGTCGAGGAAATGCGCCGGGTCTTGAAGCCCGGGGGACGGCTGATGCTGGTCGATGGCTATCGCGACCGCCCCTACGGCTGGCTGATTTACGACGTCTGCGTGGCCGGTATCGAAGGAGCCGTGCATCACGCCTCGGCCGCCCGCTTCCGCGAACTTTTCGGCGCGGCCGGGTTCGAGCAGATGACCCAGAAAGTCCATCCGGGCTTCGCGCCGTTCCTCCTGAACGAAGCCATCGCCCCGAGCCTGGCCCGAACAATTCCCGCGCCACACTTCGCCGAGGTTTCGAGCCGGAGCACCTCGAAATCCGTCTAATCCAAGAATTCGGCGCGGGATTCGACCGGATGCCGCCGATTTCTTGGCTTCGTGTCCTAGATTGACGGGTAGTGGGTTGCCTGGGGCAGCCGACCGAAGGGTCGGCGGCAATGCCTGGGTGACTCACGACCCGTTTTTTAATTTCCGCCGCTGACACTGTGTCCTGGCAAAGTGTCACGAACGACGAGCAAATGTTCCGGTCGGGTCACGGCGAACATTACCAAACATTTGCTTATCCTGAAGTATATTGCTACTTTGAGTCTGCCGGCATCGTTTTATCGTTCCGGTTGTCACATGGAGGTGGACAAGGACTGGCAAGGGCATGCCACCGGCCAGGTCGAACCACTCTCCAACGACACCGAGGTCTGAACTATGTTGCCCAACCTGAAGACTCAACCGAGAGCGCTCCGCGCGACCAGCAATCGACTCCGGAACCGACATCGTTCGATTCCGCTCGGGCTTGATGTTCTTGAGCGTCGTGAGGTCTTATCGACCTTCCTGGTCTCGAATCTCGCCGGTTCGGGCGCCGGATCGTTGCGCCAGGCGATTGTCGATTCCAACCACACGACCGGACCGAACACGATCGCCTTCGACGTTTCCGGCACGATCAGCGTCGGCAAGTGCTCGCTCCCCTCGATCGTTCGCCCGGTCACGCTCGACGGGACGACGGCTCCCGGCTTTCAGGGGGCACCGGCGGTCACGGTGGATTTCCAGGGGACGCAGGGGCTCAAATTCGCGTCGGGTTCATCCGGGTCATCGCTGCTTTCGCTCGATCTGGTGAACTCGGGCGGGGCGGGGGTCACCCTGGCATCGTCGCATCTGACGGTCGAGGGGAACGATATCGGAGTTCTGGCCGACGGAACAACGGTCTACGGCAACGCCGGGGACGGTATCCGGATCGAGTCGACCTCCAGCGGAGACCTGATCGGTCAAGCGACGACTCCGACATCGGGCGCCACGCCGGTCTCGAACCTGATCAGCGGTAACGGCGGCAACGGAATCGGCGTTTACGGCGCACGCAATAATGTGATCGCCGAGAACGCGATCGGCACCAATCTTAGCGGTTCGGTCGCTCTCGCCAATCATCAGAACGGCATTCTTTTGACCAAGGGTGCCTCGGGAAACACGATCGGCGGGACCGCCAGCGGCGGCAATAACCCGACCCAGTCGATCTTCGTCCGCCCGCCGCAAGGCAACCTGATCTCGGGTAACCAGGGCGATGGTGTCTTGATCACCGGGAAAGCCACCCGGAACGTTCTCAGCGGAAACTTCATCGGGACCTCGGCCTCGGGCAACTCCGCGGTTGGCAACCAGCTCGATGGCGTGGCGATCGTCGGTGCCAACAACAACCAGTTGATCGGCTGTACCCTCACCGATTCGCCATTTGTCTATTACAACGTCATCAGCGGCAATGGTGGCAACGGGCTCCGGATCACGAACTCGAATGGGACCACGGTCCACGCCAACTTCCTCGGAGCCGGAGCAAACAACGCCACGATCGTCGCCAATGGTGGCGACGGCTTGCTCGTCTCGGGAACCTCGAAGCAAACGCAGGTCGGCGGCGTCATCCCGCTCGGTAACGTGATCTCGGGCAATGCCCGGAACGGAATCGAGGTCAAGGACAAGGCAAGCGGTTTCACCAGCTTCAACACGTTCGCGGGAATTTATGCCTTCCTCGGCGCCGCTCCGAACAAGCTGGATGGAATCTTGATCACCTCGACTGGCGGCAACAACCTGATCCGGACGTGCATCGTCTCGGGCAACCTCGGCAACGGAATCGAGATCGGCGGCAACGCCAGTGGCGTGCAGGTCACCGATACGGCTGTCGGAACCTCGACGAACATCCAATCCGCGATTCCCAACGGCGGCAGCGGTATCGTTCTGACGGGGACCACTCACAACAACTTCATCGGCGGTCGGCAAGTCTCTGTTGAGAAACAGGTCGATTCGTCATCGAATCTGGGATACGGAATCGCGGTCATCGGCCGAGCCCACGATAACCAGATTGCCAACGCGAATATCGGCTCGGGCGACTTCGGAATCACCGCTCTGGGCAACGCGCTGGGGGGGATTTACCTGGGCTCGGGAACCTCGGGCACGACGATCGGCAGTACCAATCCCGCTCTGGTCGCGCAGGTCAAGGATAACCTTGGAGCCGGAATCGCGATCGTCGGATCGAGCCGAAACGTGATCCTCGGCAGCACGATCTTCAACAATGCCACAGGCATTTTCCTCATCAACGGCCGGAACAACCAGATCGGCCAGCCCGGCGCGGGGAACGTCATCTCCAGCAACAAGCAGGACGGCGTGAGCCTGTCGGGTAACAGTTCGGGGACGAAGGTCCAGGCCAACACGATCAACCAGAACCAGGCCAATGGAGTCAAGCTGGTCAACGTCCGGAACGTCACGGTCGGCGGTCGCCGCCTGACGCAAGGGAACCTGATCGTGAACAACGTCGATTATGGAATCGACCAGGAAGGTCAGAACCCCGGCACGGTGATTCAAGGGAACACCTTGATCGGCAACGGCAAGTAAGCCGAACACATCAACCGGGTGGTCTGGCGACGACGGCGGGTTCGATCTTTCGGATCAGCTTGCCGTCGTCGCCATTCCAGAGGAACAGGTTTCCGTCCGCCCCGCCAGCAGCGACGGTCTTCCCATCGGCAGACGTGGCGACGCCAAAAACATAGTCGGTTGGACCACTGAAGGTCCGAACGACATTGCCATTTCCGGTTGGGTTCCAATACCGGACCGTCGAGTCGCCCGAGGCACCCGCGACCAGCGGTTTGCCCGGCACCCAGCGCACCGCCGTCACTTGTTTACCGGCTGCCTGGAGCGTCCGGAGCTGCTCTCCGGTCTCGAAATCCCAGACCTTCACGACACTATCCGCGCCTCCCGTCACCAGTTCCTTGCCGTCGCCCGACCAGTCGACCGCCAGGACATGATGCGTATGCCCTTCGAACGACTTCAGCTCCTTGCCATCATCAACCCGTGAAATCTTCAAGAATTTATCCGCTGACCCGCTCGCGAGCCTGGTCCCGTCAGGGCTGAACCGAAGGCCGAACACGGTGTCGGAATGAAGCGAGTCGAGCGACCGGATCAACGCCCCGTCGGCGAGGTTCCAGATCTTGATCTCACCCGACCGCGACGGTTCGCCGCCTCCCGTGGCCAGCAAGCGTCCATCGGGGCTGAAGTCGAGCGCCAGGACCCGGAAGACGTGCGACCCGAAGATTTTCGGTGGACCGATGGGACTCGACCGATCGGCCGGAATGTCCCAGACGGTCACGACCTGGTAACTCCCCGCCGCCAGCTTCGTGCCATCGTGGTTGAACCGGAGCGACTGGATCAGGTCGCGATGACCACCCAGCCGGGCGACCTCTCGTCCGGTGGCGGCGTCGTGAAGGATCACCTGGTTTCCCCAACCGGCCGCGACCAGCTTGCCGTTGCCGGTCAGGTCGACAGCAGTGATCGGCCGGACCCCTGGCGGCAGTTCGCCGAGCGTGAGGGGCGCTGGCGGGACGACCTCGGCCGAGTCGTCCTTGGCTCCCGCGTCGATCCAGAGCTTCAGGAGCCCGAGCTCGTCCGAGGTCAACGGCTTGAGGTCTTTCTTCTGTTTCGGAGGCATGACCGGCTCGACGCGATGGGCCGCCATCTGAAATAGCAGACTGGAATCGGCCGAGCCTGCCTTCAAACTTGGGCCGTGCTTGCCCCCTTTGAGAAGCCCGGCGACATCATCCATCGCCAGCTTCCCTTCCACGACCGCCCCGCCGTGGCACCCGGTGCATTTGGCGTCGAGGATCTCGGCGATCTCACGCGAGTAGCTCACCGGCTTTTCGCGAGTGGGGACCGTCACAGCGATCGGCGACGGGGGATCATCAACGACGATCAAAGTATTCATCGAAGGCAGGACGAGCAGGAGTCCGATCAAGGGGTAATTCATGAGCAGGTGCAATCCAGGTCAGGTCGATCAGTCGGGTCATGCCGAGAGCATTTTTCCAATGGGTGTGGCGTTTTTCCCTTCGTATAGGGTCGCCACAGAACGAGCTTTCCCGAGCTTCAGATCAATTCCGCGATCGGTTGCCCCTGGTTCAGGATCGCCAAGGGCCGGCCTGATTCGTTGGGGAACTCGTGGAGCGGATCGACGCCCAGCACATGATAGATTGTCCGGATCACGTCGGCTGGATGCAACGGGCGGTCGGTTGGCTGCTCCCCCTTGCGGTTCGTCGCTCCCACGACCTGACCCATCTTGAGCCCACCCCCCGCCAGCACCGCGCTCATGCTACCCGGCCAGTGGTCGCGACCTCCCGACCCGTTGAGCCGAGGCGTCCGGCCGAACTCGCCCCAGACCAGAACCAGGACATCGTCGGCCAGGCCACGGTCGGCCAGGTCGTCGACCAGAGTCGCAATCGCCGCGTCGAGCGGCGGGACCTGGGTCCGGCAATTCGCCTCGACCAGCGAATGGTGATCCCAGTTCCCCTCAGAAATGGTCACAAACGTCACCCCAGCCTCGACCAGCCGGCGTGCCAGCAAGCAATTCTGGCCGATCCTGGTCCGCCCGTACCGGTCGCGCAATCGGGGGTCTTCGCGAGAGATTTCCAGCGACCGTCGAGCATTCGGTCCTGTAACCATCTCGTAGGCTTGAGCCGTGAACTTGTCGAGCCCGTTCATCATTCCCGAGAGATCGCGCTGGCGATTGATCGTGTCGAGCCGTCCAAGAAGATCCCGGCGATCTTCGAGCTGATCGAGAGTCAGACCGGCGGGCGGTTCGAGGTTCCGGACCTTCAGGTCGCCAGTCGGGTCGCCGTTGAGCGGGAATGGGTTGGTTCCGGGACCGAGGTAAGCCCCCCCTTGAAAGAGCCCGCCGTTGAAAGCCCCTTCCGTCATCGCGACGTAGGGCGGAACACCGGGACCGTTCGAGCCCTTCATCCGGGCGACAATCGACCCGACGCTCGGGCGCTCGTTCTGATCTTGCCGTTGCTGGGTCGAGGCAAACCCGGTCGAGATCCAGTGCAGACCGGCGAGATGGTCGGACGTCTCGTGCGTCAGACTCCGGACGAGAGCCATCTTGTCCAGCGATCGCGCCACGCGCGGCATCAACTCGCTGAGCTTGACCCCGGGAAGCCGGGTCGCGATTGCCTTCACGTCCGACCGATAACCGGACGGTGCCTCGGGCTTGGGGTCGAACGTCTCGCTCTGCGCCGGGCCGCCGCTGAGGATGATCTGGATGACGGCCTTGTGCGCCGACGACTTGCCCGATCGCTCCGATGCTCGGGATTGAAGGAGTCCGGGCCAGGTGAGGGTGCCCAGCCCCAGAGCGCCGACCCGGAGGAAGCTCCGTCGGCTCAAGCCATCGCACGATTGGTACCGCTCACCGAAAATGTCGAGCATCGACAGCGGACTCCGACGAACTTGTATTATTAATGATTGAACAAGAACTCTTTGGTGTTGATCAAGGTCCAGATCAGGTCTTCATAGCCCTGGCGAGTCTGGCCGGCTTGCTGCCTTTTTTCGAGAAATTCACGGCATTCCCTGGTTTCTTCATCGGTGGGCGGGCGGGAAAACGCCAGTCGATAGAGTTCGGTAATCTTGTCGATCAACGGCCGAGGATCAGCCGTCAGCCGCGCCGCTCGACCGGTCGCGGACGTCAATCTGGCGTTGAGATCGTCCGAGCTGAGCAGGTGGAGCGTCTGTCCAAGATTCGGCTCGCTCGACCGTTCACATTCGCAGACACTTTCGCGTTTCGGTCGGCCGAAAAGATCGAGAAAGAACGACGGGAATCCGTCGTCGGGTAACTGGATGGCATGGAACCCATCGGGGACGTTGGCGAAATTCTCCGGAGAACCGGTCACCAGCCCCACGGCATCCAGGAGAACTTCGGCCGGGAGTCTCCGGGTGAAGAATCGCGCAAAGTTCTGACGATCCGCGCTGTTTGATGGATTCGGCAGGCTCGACCGATCATACGCCTGGCTGGTCGCGATGGTTCGAACCAGTCGCTTGAGATCGTAACCGTTCTGGACGAAATCCTCGGCCAGAGCATCCAGGAGTTCGGGATGGGTGGGAGGGTTGCTGACCCGGAGGTCATCCTCGGGTTCGACGAGTCCTCGGCCCAGGAAATGTTTCCAGTAGCGATTGACCAGCGCCCGGGCAAAGTACGGGTTGTTGGGCTTCCTCATCCAGGCCACCAGATCATCCCTGGGGTCGCGCATCGAATTGATGTTGCCGAACTCGGGATCTCCCAGCGGTTTGGGCTGACGATCGATGCCGCTCACGGGATTGCGTGCCAGACCCCGAGGCAAGTTGTAAAGTCGAGGCGACGCTGGATCAGGGCCGGCCTTGAGGCCGATCCGGGCGAAGAGACTCGCAAAACCATAATAGTCGTCCTGACTCCAGCGCTCTGACGGATGATGGTGGCAGCGGGCGCACTGAATCCGCAAGCCGAGAAAAAGCTGCGCCGTATCGTCCGCGCGGTCTTCAATCGTCGAAGTCTGACGATACCAGTAAACCGGCGGATTGACGTTTGCCGGCCCTCGAGCGGCGACGATCTCGGCCACGAACCGGTCATAAGGCTTGTTTTCTGCCATCGCTTGACGAATCCAGCCATGAAACGCAAAAGTTCCCGGTTGCGACAGTTTCCCCAGACCTCGCTTGTTCTTGAGCAGCGACGACCACTTGAGGGCAAAATAGTCGGCATATTCGGGCTGAGCAAGCAACTGTTCGACCCAGCGCTGTCGTTTCCTGGGGTCCGGGTCGGTTTCGAAGGCCATTACTTTGTCCGGTCGCGGTAGCTGACCACAAATATCGAGCGAAGATCGCCGGGCGAATTCCGCATCCGTGGATTCCGCCGAGGGGTCGAGGCCAAGCTTCTGGAGCTGCCGGGAAACCAGGGAATCAACCAGGTTGTCGGACAGGGGCAAGACGCGGATTGCTCTCTGAGCTTCGTTAAAGACCGTCGCCCGGGCAACAGCCACGAGCCCGCCGAACCGAGCCATGATCGCCGCCTCTCCGATGCCTCCTTGTGTCTGGATCACCCCATTCGCGTCGACTTCGGCCAGTTCGGACGCGTTCGACTGAAACTGCGCCAGTCGCGTCACGTCACTGCTCGATCCGTCACGATAAAACGCCAGGACGCGGAGTTGCTGCCGCGACTGACGCGGGATCAGCCGGCCTCCTGGTTCGACTTCCAGTCGAACCAGCTCCGGTTCATTTCTGGTCCGGAACGGCATCCCCTGGCCGATCCAGCGAATCAAGGTCTCGGATTCGGGAGATCCGATTGCGAACTTCCGACCACCCCCGTGGGGAAGTTGCCCGGTCGGTTTCTTGACGAGCAAGCTGGCTTCGGGAGCGGCCGGAAAGACCCGACGACCTCGCCCTTCGCGAGTCAGACTCTCGAAATCGGCCGCAGGGTCAAACCCCAGCAGGCTGAGCCGGAAACCATTCTGACCACTGGCCTTACCGTGACAGCCACCCGCGTTGCAGCCATGTTTCGAGAAGATCGGCATGACCTCGCCGACGAAGTGAACAGGACGCTGGTTGGCGAAGTCAGAAACAACGACATCAATCCGCTCGGATCGAGCCGCATCGCAGACTTCGATGGTCGTCGAGCCGTCGCTGACCGGATGGATTCGACCATCGGGAGTGACGACCGCGATCGACCTGTCAGCGCTGGTGTATTTGACCGAAGTCGTGAGGTCTTTGAGAATTCCGTGGGACGATCGCCCGGTTGCGAGAATCTGGACCCGGCCGGCCGAGCCGCTGAGCATTGCCTGTCTCGGCACGACCTCGGACAGTTCGAAAACCTTGTCGTCGGAGCCGACCGCGCCGGCCATGATGATCGCCAGACAAATTGCAATCATCACACCTCCCGAGGTTGGTGCTGGCGCGTATCGAGAATTCCCTACCTTTGAATCTCGCATGATGAACGATTGTCTGCAAGGAATCTTCGTCGAGGGACCGTGCAAGCCCGAAGATTGCCGACGGCTTTCGCGCGGGATTCACCTTGGCGATTTCTCCGCTTGGTGTTACGTTCCGACCGGTAACGCCGGGCGAGCGATCCTTTGTGTCGGGCATCCAGGAGATCGGGGGCGAGAATGGGTCCGTCAATCAGTTACGAGACGGAGCCAACGTCTCGGCTGTCGTTCGGCTCGGTCCTGGCCTGGTCGGTCTGGGTTGGGCTTGGTTCGGGATGCCTGGAACTGGCGATTTTCTGGCTCAAGTGTCGTTATCTCGACCCCAGAAATCTCAACGTCAGCCGTCATCTGGTCTGGATGTTTCCGCTTGCGGGACTGTTGGTCGTCGGCGGTTGCGGAATCGGTATCGGTCTGGTCTCGCGACTCTGGAAGCCAATGGCCCGCCCGTCTTACGTTCTCTTTCCGCTCTTGGCCGTCGCTTACGCGGGAATTCTGTTTCGGGCGCCGCTCTATACGCTCGCCTGTTTGATTCTGGCGGCCGTTCTCGCAATCAAGTCGGCGCGATTTCTCGAATCGAAGCGGTTCTGGCGAGAAGGGCGAGTCGTCCGGTGGCTGGTGATCCCGCTCGGGCTGCTGGCTCTGACGGTGGCTCTCAGTTTCTCGACCGAGTTACTTACGGACCATCATCCACAGGACCCTCGGCCCGAGAAGTCGAAGAATGTCATCCTGATCGTGATGGACACCGTCCGCGCTTCGAGCCTGAGCCTGTACGGTTACTCACGCGAGACGTCGCCGCAACTGGCCCGGCTCGCCGGTCAGGGCGTTCGGTTTGACCAGGCATACTCGACCGCGCCCTGGACCGCTCCTTCGCACGCGAGCATGTTCACGGGACGATGGCCTCATGAGCTTTCGGTCGACTGGGATCGTCCGCTCGACGCGACCTTCCCGACGCTCGCGGAAGTTCTCGGCAATCAAGGCTACGCCACGGCCGGGTTCGTGGCCAATACCACGTATTGCAGCTACGAGACCGGTCTTTCGCGCGGATTTGCCCACTACGAGGATTACGACGTCACGATTCGAGGAATCGGCCTCTGTTCCAGCGTCATCGAACGGTCGCTCAACTTTCTCCATAAGCATCCCCGGCTAGCTCAATGGGTCGGCGACGATCCGTCCGCGAAGGGCGACCGCAAAGATGCCGCGCGGATCAATCGCGACTTCCTCGGCTGGCTCGAACAGAGGCCGAAGGACCAGCCCTTCTTCGCATTCTTGAACTATTACGACGCTCATCACCCTTATATCAGTCCGGAATCGGACCCCAGGTCCACTATCGGCCGGAAGCCGACTTCCTCGCGCGATTTCCGCCTCTTGAAAACCTGGTGGGAGCGCGACAAGCTCGACCTGAAGCCGGAAGATCTCGCGCTCGCCATCGATGCCTACGATCAGTGCATCGCCGGTCTCGATCATCAGTTGGGGCGGTTGTTCGACGAACTGAAAACTCGCGGAATTCTCGATGAATCGATCGTCGTCATCACCTCGGACCACGGCGAACATCTCGGCGAGCGAAACTTGTTCGGCCACGGTTGTAGCGTCTATCGGCCCGAGTTGCACGTTCCCCTGGTGATCCTCGCGCCGGGATCTCTCTCAGCGGGGACCGTGGTCACCGAACCGGTCAGCCTCCGAGACATTCCCGCAACGGTGCTCGACCTGATTCATTCTCCCCGAACGCCGCTGCCCGGCCAATCGCTGGCGACCCTGGCGACCGGAACATCCGTGGCCAGACCCGGTGGCAGCGTGGTGCGTTCCGAGATCAAGTCTCCGCCCGAGGATGATCCGAATCGAGGCCGCTCACCGGCCGCGAAGGGGGCGATGACCTCGCTCGTCGATCGCGACTTCCACTACATCCAGGGGGGAGATGGTCACGAGGAACTTTTCAACCTCAAGCACGACCCCGAAGAAGTCCACGACCTCGCTCGAAGTCGCGATCAGACGTCGACACTGGACCGATTTCGCGCGATGATTCGCTGATGAAATTGGAAAAACATGCGTGTTTTGGATGATTTCTTCCGCTAGTGCTACGTCCTATTCGTTGCTCACTCGGGTGCCAATTTCGCCAGGTCGTCCCAGAATTCGGGATAAGTTTTGGCCACGCACGACGGGTTGAGGATCGTCACGCCGGGAGCTTTGAGCCCGGCGAGAGCGAAGGCCATCGCCATCCGATGATCGTCGTAGGTCTCGATCCGCGCCGGGGTGATTTTCGAGGGGGGGAAGAGGATCAGGCCGTCGGGTTGTTCCTCGACGGTCGCTCCCAGCTTCCGCAGTTCGGTGGCGACGGCGGTGATTCGGTCTGTTTCCTTGTGGCGGATATGGGCCACGTTGCGAATCCGGGTGATCCCTTCGGCGAAGAGCGCGACGACGGCCAGAGTCATCACCGTGTCGCTGATTGCATTCATGTCGACGTCCATCCCTCGGAGTGGTCCGCCGGTGACGGTCGTCGAAAGTTCGTCGCGGACGACGGTGCAGCCCATGTGTTCGAGGATATCGACGAACGCCATGTCGCCTTGAATGCTTTTTGTGCCCAGACCTTCGAGAGTCAGAGTCGAACCAGTCAGCGCGGCGATTGCGAACAGGTAAGAGGCCGCCGACGCGTCGGGCTCGATCGCGTAGGTTCGCCCGGTGTAACGCGCGGGGCGAATATCGAAGCGTCGATCCTTCCGGTTATTGATCCGGACTCCGAAAGCTTCCATCACTTCCATCGTCATCGCGACGTAAGGACGCGAGACCAGGATGCCATCGACCTCGACGCTCGTGGTGTCGCGGGAGTACGGCAAGGCCATCAAGAGCCCACTGAGAAACTGGCTCGAAACATCTCCTTTGACGAACGCATAGCCGCCGTCGAGCCCGCTGGCCTTGACCGTGACGGGTGGGCAGCCGGTTCCGAGGTCACTGGTCGCGTCGGCACCGAGGCCGTTGAGCGCCTGCAAGAGGTCGAGCACGGGGCGTTCCCGCATCCTCGCCGTGCCGTCGAGGTGAAAGACTCCGGAGCCGGTCGCGACCATTGCCGTCAAGAAACGGAGGCTCGTGCCCGAGTTCGCGATGTACAGGTTCGCTTCGTTGTTCGGGATCTTGTTGGCGCAGCCCTGAATACGAATTTCTCGGGCCTCGCGGTCGTGTTCGACCACGATTCCCAGCTTCTGAAGTGAGTCGACCATGACGCGGGTATCTTCCGAGTCAAGCGCGCCGGTCAGGACGCTCGGACCATCGGCGAGCGCGGCGATGATCAAGGCGCGATTCGTCAGGCTTTTCGAGCCGGGAACACGCGCGACGGTCGATCGGGTCGGACCGGACCAGGGATTCAACGTGATTTCGGACGGATATTCAGGCATGCGCGGTTCCGGTCGGGAAGTTTCAGAAAATCGGTTGGCGTCAGGATTCTGACGAACCCTCGACGATCAGCGACAGGCCCGGGATCAGCCGGGCTCGGAGTTCGTCGGGGGTTCGGTCGAGGATCAGGAATCGTTTCTCTCGTGAGGTCTGTCCCGAGAGCAGGACGATATTCGAGCCTCGGCAGCCGAGGGCCGTCGCGAGGACCTCGATAATGGCGGCGTTGGCTTTGCCTTTTTCGGGCGCGGCGTTGACTCCGATCCGGAGCGCTCCGGCTCGTTCTCCGAGAATCCCGGTCTTTCGGGCGTTGGGCTGAGCCCGGACGCTCAACGTGGTTCCTCGCTCATGGATCACGAGATCGATCATCCCACTGCCCCTTCGAACAGGGCCGAGCCGATCCGGACGTAGGTTGAGCCTTCGGCAATCGCCGCTTCGTAGTCTCCCGACATTCCCATCGAAAGTTCGGGAAACAAGCGGCCGGTGGCGGTTTGCAGTTGGTCACGAACCTTGCGAAGCCGGGCGAATGCGGGTCGAGCTTCGTCGTTGGTGGTTCCGTAGCCGGCGATGGTCATCAAGCCGACGATCGCGATTTTACGACACGCGGCGATCGCGTCGGCATCGATTGGTAGGCTCGACGGGTCCCAACCATGTTTGGATTCTTCGCCCGAAACATTGACCTGAAGGCAAACGCGGGGCGGATCATCAAGAGTCTCGGCAATGACGTCGAGCGATTTGAGGAGCCGAAGCGAGTCGACCGCGTGGATCATCCGGACCATCGCCGCCGTTTTCCGGGCTTTGTTCCCTTGAAGGTGGCCAATCAGATGCCAGCGGACGGGGAGATTGCTCAAGGCATCGACTTTCGACCAGAGTTCCTGGGGATAATTTTCGCCAAGGTCAAACGCTCCCGCCTCGACGAGCGGTCGAATGGCCTCGGGCGGGTTGCGTTTGGTCACCGCGACAAGAGTGACGCTTGAAGCGTCCCGTCCCGAGCGTCTCGCGGCTTCGGCGATGGAATTCCGGACAGCGATCAGATTCTCGCGGATTCGGTCGGCGTTCATGAACAATCCCGTTGAGCGGAGAATCCGTCCCGCTGACGGATGACGGCAACGAGACCTCCGACTATTGTATCCGAAGGCGCATCGGCGACCCGAGACCCTGATTCTTCTTCGGATTGTGGACACCATGAACGCAAAGCTCAAGCCCGTCTTGTTGATTCTCGGCCTGCTGGCCTCGCTGCTGATCATCTCACAACTGGTGATGGGGCTGCTGATCGTCAAAGGCGGCGGGTCGTTCGACCTGAACAAACTGGTCAAGGCCCACCAGCACTCGGGCTACCTCACGGTGACCGTCGTCCTGGTTTACATCCTGACTTCCCTACTGACCATTGCGCGAATTCCGTCAAAGAAAGGTTGAACTCGGTTACCGCTCAACCTTCAAGATTGAGACGACCTCGCCGTTTCTCGTCAATGTCCCCACCAGAATCCGGGCGGAGGTCTGATGTCCCAGCACGGACCGGAGGTCCGGTGGTCCCAGGCTCCGGTAAATCAGGACGCCCGGATCAGTGGGACGCCAGGCGACCCGGTAGGCCACGGCCAGATCGGCCGGAACAGCCCGGGAACGGTGGGCCACGGTCAGCGACCGCCAGAATGTGGGCGACTGGTTCCAGGTGAGCAACACCGGGAGCCAGTCGCGCTTTCCCTCGGTTCGCTGGTGGATCACCACTTCGCGCCCCTCCACGCGTATCGATCCTCGGTCCGAGGGCCAGTCATGACCTGGCAGGCCGAGCGGAATCAGCCGGGCCGTCGGTTTACCCACGCCGGCCCGGAGCTGGACGGAGCGGGTACCAGCAACGACCGTCGCCTCGATTCCGTTGGGCAGAGCCAGGCGGATTTCGGAATCCTCCATCGGCCCATCGACTTGCTGGCCGAGCAACGCCATCGACTTTCCTCGAAGGAGCGTGACGCTTCGAGTGACCCGCGTCGTTCCGGCTTTGAACGACCATTCCAGCGATTGAGCGAACGCGGTCGAAGTCGACGACGTTTGCCTCGGCGAGGAGACCCGCCCTTCGAGCCGCGAGGAAGTCCAGGACGGACCGAGCCAGACCTGGCCCTTTGAACCGGCTTCCAGCTGACTTTCCGGACCAATCTGGCGATGGTCGACCGCCAGAACGTCGCCTCGTGGGCTCCAGTCGGCCCGGAAGATCGCCAGTGGCCGGTCGCGCGAGCAATAAGACGGGAGTGGCGGAGTCACCAATCCGTACACAGCGGCTCGGCTCGACGGTAGCCAGCGAGCGACGACGGCGGCCAGGCTTGGGTCGGCCAGTCGTTCCGCCACTTGATCGAGACGACGAAGTCGCGACAACGAGCGGCCCGTCGGACCAAACACGACGGAGCCGTCAGCCCGACAGAAGCGCAGGATGGCCTGAAAACCGCGTGAGTCGATCATCGGTAACCCGTCCAGCCATTCCGTCACCGGTAGTTGCCGCGGTATACCCTCCTCATCAAGCGCGACTCGAACCGGGCTCACGGGACCGGTGACGTTCGACCCCTCAGGAAAATCCAGGAATTCCGAAGATGCATGCCTCGATTTCGACATTCGACTCCTTCTCCTCTGCCGTTCAATCGGGCACGACGCGAAATCCGCGGCAAGTCGGTTTTCGGTTTGGCGAAGGATGTGCCCAGAAGGCTCGCTTCGATGCCTAATTCTTGCACACGATGCTGATGGTTCATCGAACACTTTCGTCCGGATCACAGATTTCCGAAAAAAGATCCGAGAACGGCGAAATCGACATAATTGTTTACTCGGATTGAGTATAAGGCAATTATGGAAGACAAAGCGAGGAATTTCCCGCGTCGATTCACGCCGTTTTTTTGTGCTGGCACGGCCTTTGCTTTTCTTACCTCTCCGTCAGGGTGACACGAGTGATCGAAGAAGATAAATCGTTCTGACCAACATTTTGATGGCACGGGCTGTGCACGTTTCCTTCAAAATTACGTCAACGCTGACTTTAATGAGCCACCCCACCGGCGACGGATGATCGTTTTACAACGGTCTCTCCAACCGCCAAGGGGCGAGCGGGTTGCCTCGCACGACCCCCCCGCTCGCCCTTTCTTACACTAAACCTCGTCGCGATTCGCGGCTTGTAGGTTGTTCGATCCGAGCTGGTCGGTCTGAATTCTTCAGGTTGCCATGGGAGAGGTGGCGTGCCTGACAATATTCCGACCGACTGGCTTTATCTCAGAGCTTGAGCCAAGCCGGTCTGTCTGAATCACCCAAATACGCTACGGGAGAGGTGGCGTTTTTTGGGAAAGTTCAGGCTGACCGGCTTTTTTTGCGCACTGGACGAATGATCCCGGGCGAATCTCCCGATTTGTCTTGTTTGTCGAACTTCGGGAATCGGCACGAGCAACTTGATGGCGAGAGCGTTTTTCAAGTGGCAGTCGCGTCTTCTCTGGCGTAGGGTGGGCTCGGCCCACCATCATCCATTCGTGGTGGGCCGAGCCCACCCTACCGGATCACGACACCAATCGGCAAACCGCTCTCAAACATCGCTTCTTCCTTGATCATGGCTCGTTGTGTTTCTCCTTTGTTCCTGGCAACATACGTTGCGGTCCGAGATCCGATAAGATGCTGCTCCGTCACAATCGGCCGGTCCTCGAACGCTGGCGGGACCAGGGCTGACTCGTTCCAGGTGATCACGAAGGATTTCCATCGATGCCGATTCACTCGCGAGTCTGGCGACGAGCGTTCATGACTCTCGCCGGCTCAATCCTGGTCATTGGGTTCGTTTTGGTGAACGGGTCGTGGGGCTTCGGCAGTCAGGAACCGACGCGTATCCCCGCCTCGACTTTTGTCGAACCCGTGACCACGATTCAAGTGGAGACCTCGACCATTCCGGCGGCGGAACTGGCCCGTCTCCGGAGCGAGCTCAACGTCATCTGGATCATTCTGGCGTCCATCCTGGTCATGTCGCTGAAGGCGGGGTTTTCGCTGGTCGAGACGGGTCTCATCCGGTCGAAAAACGTGGCCCACACCATGTCCATGAACTTCGCGATTTACGCGGTCTCGGTCCTGGGCTACTGGGCGGTGGGCTTTGGTCTGATGTTTGGCGGTCATGGCCCGTTCGGGTCGTTAGGCGAGATGAACGCGCCCGATTCCATGGGTTCTCTCCAGTTTTTTGGGCTCCGCTGGGATCTGATCGGCTTTTCCGGATTCTTTCTGAGCGGTTCCACTGGTGGAGCGGCCATCCTGTCGATTTTCATCCTTCAGGCGATGTTTGTTGATACTGCGGCGACGATTCCGACCGGAGCGATGGCCGAGCGCTGGCGGTTCCAGGCCTGCCTGGCTTATGGCGTCTGCGCCTCGACGCTGATCTATCCGGTTTATGGCTGCTGGGTCTGGGGGAATGGCTGGCTGTCGGATCTGGGCGTGATGTTTGGTTGGGGGAACGGTCTGGTCGATTTCGCGGGTTCCAGCGTCGTCCATCTAACGGGCGGTTCAATGGCACTGGCCGGGGCGATCTCGCTCGGGCCGCGGATCGGCAAATTCAGCAAGACCGGTCAGGTGAACGCGATCCCCGGTCATAATATCCCGATGGTGGTGGTTGGGACGCTGATCCTGGCGTTCGGCTGGTTCGGGCTCAATGCGGGTCGGGCGTTCGACGCCTCGGACCTGCGGATCGGCTCGATCGCGGTCTGCACCTTGCTCGCGACGGCGTCGGGCTGTCTGACTTCGATGGGGACCATGTGGATCAGTTACGGCAAGCCCGACCCGACCATGAGTTGCAATGGTCTCCTGGCGGGAGCCGTGGCGATCTCGGCTTCCTGCGCTTATGTGAATCCGATCGGAGCCGTGGCGATCGGTGCGCTGGCGGGTGCTCTTGTCGTTGGCTCGATCCTGTTTTTTGAGAAAGCGCTGGGGATCGATGATCCGGTGGGGGCCATCAGCGTCCACGGAGTCTGTGGAGCGTTCGGTACGCTCTGTGTTGGTCTGTTTGCCACGGGCGAATATGGTCCGGGGCTCAATGGAGTGATCACGCCGCCAATCGGGCTGCTTCATGGTGGCGGCTTCGGCCAGTTGCTCGCCCAGCTCGTGGGGGTGGTCGCGAATCTCGTCTGGACTCTGCCGATGGCCCTGTTGACGTTCGCGGTGATCGAACGAACGATCGGCAATCGCGTTTCGGCGGGCGTGGAAGTCGCGGGACTCGACGTTCCCGAGATGGGTGTACTCGGTTATGTCTCCGAGGAGACCTACGCCGTGCAGACGGCGAGCCAGGACTACCTGGCCACCTTCGGCCCCGGGGTTCCACCAAAGGGGGCTTCCAGCGCGACGAAAGGACCGACGAAGTCGAAGTAAACTTCGCTCCGTCGGTCCGGTCATCGCGATCGGCCTGGTCAATCGTTGACTGTCGATGAGTTCAACACGCGTCGGGATTCAATGGTCGCGACTGGCGCGAATCAAGCCAATCCCCGACTTCCCTCGCTCGGGTAGGACGTCGATCTGATTGTAGCCGTGGCTATAAAGAATGTCGACAACTTGATTTCGACAATCCACGACCAGGTTTTCGTGATATTTGACGACAATCCGACGAATCTTTGACCAGGTTTCGTGATCGGCGGATTCGAGGATAGCGACTTCGTTACCTTCGTCTTCAATCTTGAGCAAGTCGATCTGAGCCGCGCCCGTGAGGTCGATCGCCTCGGTGAGTGTGAGGGTCGGCAGGACGTCGAGCATGCTGAACGAGCTATTGGGTCGCCCCTGGAGTGAGCGCAGACCTGATTTCCCGGCTGTCTGAAGCTGGGCCTCGGCGGGCGCGGCAACCCCGACGACAAACGGATAGACCGTGATGAACGGGTTGAGTCGGTTCGTGGTGATGTTTCGCTTCAACCGGATCCGCCGATCGGACGAGGTTTCAAACGTATGAATCCGGACCCCTCGGGCCATCCATTCGAGCGACAGCGCGAAGAAGCCAACCTTACCGCCCAGGTCGAGGACCACATCCCCGCAACGAGGCGTGTAGAACTTCTTGCTGGTGTAGTTCTGGTCGATGAAGAATTCGCGGAACGATCGGAGCGGATCATCGACCGGATCGTGCTGTAGCGTGAGGCCGTTGGTCAGGACCATCGGCGGAAATGGAGTCCGTGTCCGGTAGGCGGACCAGACGTCCTTCCAGTTCTTGAAGTACCGCGTGAATTGGATCAGGGATGTGGCGGTCCGCCAGATCCCGCGCTCATGTCGAGAGATGATTGAAGCCACGTTGCGGAAGTCCTCTCGAAAAGAATTCGAGGGTTGAGGTCTGAAATCGAAGTATAGGGAGGGGCGTTGAGCTGATGCAACCCGTGTGGTTTATTCAAGCCACGGGTGTAAAGACATGGACACACTTCAGCAGAGCTTCGACACTGGTCTCCCCGCCGGCCGGGAACAAACAGTACGCCGGATAAGGGTCGGTTCCGTCAACGATGATCTGTCGATGATTCGCCTGTCGGAATCCTTCCTCACACGGCTGATGTCCGGTGATGAACCAATCGGCGTCGACGAGTTCCGCGAACCGGTCGATCGTCGATCCCTCGGTATTTCTTCCCCAGGTGATTGCGTAGACCGCGCCGTGGCGTGCCATCGCCTCTTTGGGCCAGGTTTCCGCCTCGAAGATCGAGCAATCGAAATTCTCGAGATCGATCGGGTCGGGAATCGTGTGGCAGAGAAAGACGCGATTGGAAGTCCGGACAGCCAGGGGAAGCGCCGCGAAAAGTGACTGATAAGCCGCATAGATCGCGTCAGCCGAGTCTCCGTAGGCGGTCTTGATCCCGGTCCGGAACAAGGCATTGAGAGCGACGCCGGCCTTCGCGATCGGCCGCCCCGTCAACTCCGAGAGTTCATGATTGCCGAGTATCAGGTGGACACGTTGGGGAAACTGGCATTTCAACGCGCAGACAATATCGACAAGTTGATGCGACTTGTCTCCCTGATCGTCCAGGTAGTGCTTGTTGCCGTGGACCAGTTCCTGGAGGACAAGATGGCGCCGAGGATGATTGGCCAGGTCGGCGGAGATCAGGACCTGACGAAATGCCGGCAGATTTCCGTGCAGATCGCCGACGACCATGACCTCTTCAACCGTATCATCCAGAGTGATCAGGCCGCCCCGGCGTCCTGGCGTCGACCGAAACAGGTCGGTCGCTCGTTTCAGAATCGCCAGCATCTTTTGAGGGTCGGGCATGGGAGAGAACTCGGCGGTCGTCCTGGATTGGCTTGTCTTGTCGGCAACCCACTTCAAGGCTCAAAACGTTCCAGATTGCTCAGACTCGCAAATCTAACATATCCGGGGAGTGAGGCGAGGCAACCCGCCCAAGAACGGCGATGACAAACCAGGCACGTCGCCTCCGGAACTCTCGATGTCCAGTTTCGGACCAGGTTGCTCGAAAGGAATGTATCCGTCCCCATCTTCATCAGTGCACTCTTGCAGTCATGAAGCCAGGCAACTCGATCCGCGCTCATGGAGCGTGGTGCCCGCTCAAGCATTTAACTCCGATGCCTCCTCCCAGTGTTCATAAAGCTTGGCCAGATTTTCCTGGAGGATCTTGTGTCGATCCTGGGCCGCGATGGCTTTCAGGGTTTCTTTCCAGGTCGCCGGCTGGGCCAGTAAATCCTCAAGCTGGGCGATTTCGGCCTCGACCTCGGCGATCTCACGCTCGATGTCGGCCACTTTTCGGTAGGGATATTTACGCTTCTTCTTCTCGGCCTTACCATCCGCTCTCGGCGCTTCCCGCGCTCCCGTGGTTTGAGCCGGGACAAGGGCCGCCTTGCGCGACGCGGCTTCGGTCTCCTGCGCCGTGAGATGCTGATAAGTCTCGTAGTCCCCTTCGATGACCTTCGCTTTACCGGAATCGACGACGATGATCCGATCGGCCACCTGATTGAGGAAGTACCGGTCGTGCGAGACAACCAGGACGGTCCCCTCGAAGTCGAGGATCGACCGTTCAAGTGCGTCGCACGCCCAGATATCGAGGTGATTGGTCGGTTCGTCCATGACCAGGAAGTTGGCCGAGGTCGCCGAAAGCCGCGCCAGGGCCGCTTTTGCTTTCTCGCCACCCGAGAGCTGGCCGACATTGTGCAGGACGAGTTCGCCCGATAGCCCGAACCGGGCCAGAAGGTCGCGGACGTCCCCCTGGACCCAGTCAGGGTCGTCCTCGGGCCAGACAGCGCGGAGAACCGTGGTCTCGGGAGCGAGTGATTCCAGCCCCTGGTCGTGGTAGCCGATCAGAACCTTGTGCCCGAGCTTCACTTCGCCAAAATCCGGGGTCACCTGGCCGATCAAGGTCTTCAACAGCGTCGACTTCCCCGCCCCGTTGGGACCGAGGACACCCACGCATTGACCGCGAAGGAGCGAGAAGTTGAATTCTTTGAACAGAGATTTGTCATAAGATTTGCTGATCCGTCGGGCATCGATGACGATATCGCCCGAGCGCTCGACCTCGCCGAATCCCATCGGTGGCCCGGTGATCTCGCGCATCGTCTCGACCCGCTCGACCCGGGCCAGCTTTTTCTCGCGGTCGTGTGCCTGCTTGGCCCGCTGACCGGCACCGTAGCGACGGATATAGGCTTCCTGATCGGCGATGTAGTCCTGTTGCTTCTCGAACTGGCGCTGAAGAACCTTGGCCTTCTCGGTCCGGAGCTTCCAGTATTGCG
>JAJYCH010000445.1 GCA_021778575.1 Planctomycetota bacterium | reverse complement strand
CATGACCTTGCTCAACTCGCCGACAGGATCCTGGCTCCGAGCGTCTCGCGGTGGTCGGCCACGGTCCGAACCAGGGCCAAGGTCCGCGCGAAGCGAACCAAGGGCGCGAGGAGTTCTTCCAGGATTTTCGGTCCGGCGGATCGAGTTGATCAGATAATAATTCGTTCCGGCGACGATCAGGCCCGCCGCGAGGATCGAAGCGCAGATCATCGCCACCTGTGCATTCTTCACTTGCATCACCTCGTCATCATTCGAGAGCGTGGTTTCACCTGGCAGCGGCGTGCGATCGTCGCGAGTCCCACGGTCGATTCCGATTGCCGCCAGAAGCATCGTGCCGGTCAGGAGTCCGGCGAACTCGCTCGGCAGATCCGCGAGCCGCAGACCATTCTGTAAGATGGCGATCGCCACCAGTCCGAGAAGAGTTCCGCCGATACTCCCTCGACCGCCAAAAATCGAGGTGCCACCCAGGACGACGGCCGTGATCGCCAGTAACTCATAACCCGTACCGGCGTCGGCCTTGGCCTGGCCGAGGTGAGCGACATAGATGATGGCTGCCAGGCTGGCGACAGAACCAGACAGAACATAGCTGAGAGTGATCCGACGATCCACGGGCAAGCCCGCATAGCGTGCCCCTTCGGCGGAGAAGCCGATTGCGAATAACGCCCGACCGATCGTCGATCGATGCAACAGTATCCAGAATCCCACCGCGACGACGACGAAAAGCGGTAGCTGAGCCGGGATCTCGCCCGGCAAGTAACCCTGACCGAGAAACAAGAACGCTGACGGAAAATGTGTAAAGTTGTCGACGCCTCCGGTCCAGCCCTCGGCGAGACCGCGAAACAGCGAGAACGAACCGAGCGTGACGATCAGCGCCGGGATGCGGAGTCGCGTGATCAAGAATCCATTCAATCCGCCGGCACAAGCGCCGATCAGAAGCGTCAGCGGGGCCGCCGCGGCGATCGGCAAGCCGGCGTCCCGCCAGAGTTTGCCGAAGAGAACGGCCGACAGGCCCATCAATGAGCCCACCGAGAGGTCGATCCCGCCGCCGACGATGACCGGAGTCAAGGCAAGAGCCAGGAGTCCGATCTCGACACTGAGACGAAGGATTTCGAGGCTGTTGCCGATCGAGAGAAAATTCGTGCCAATCACCGCGAAAACCGCGATTTCGGCGGCGATCACGACCATCAAGACGGCTTGAGGAGTCTCCAGACGAATTCGGCGGTTCGGCGCTGGCTGGGTCACGTCAACGCTTCCTCCGGGTCAGACCGTCCGTCGCGACAGCCAGAAGGATGATTCCACCCTGGATCGCCTTTTCCCACTCGGGCTTGTAGTCGAGAAAAACGAGCGCGGGAGTGATCGAGCCGAGCAGGAGAACACCGATCAACGTGCCGATCAGCGTCCCTCGGCCGCCGCTGACAGCAGTTCCGCCCACAACCACCGCCGCGATCGCTTGCATTTCGAGACCGGTCCCGGTCTTGGGATCAACGGCGGGAAACTGAACCACGACCAGTAACGAATAGAGCCCGGTGAATGTTCCCATCGCGACAAAAACCGAGAAGATGACCCATCGAGGTCGAATTCCCGCCAGTCGCGCGGCCTCGGGGTCCGAACCCGTCGCATAGATCGATCGGCCGATACCGACATAACGCAACAACCACGCCATCAGAACAAATACGACGAAGGCGACGATCACGATACTCCACTGGCCAGTCGTCTGACCCAGGCCGAGCCACTGAAAATCAGGGGGTAGACCGCTGACGAACGCCCCTTCGCGGACGTAGCGAAGTCCTTCCCGGCCAATCACGAGGGTCGCCAGGGTCACGACGATCGAGGGTAAACCCAGGCCTGCCACCAGGCCGCCGTTGATCGCTCCCATCGCCGCTCCGGCCAGCAAGGTTCCCACGGCAACGATCGGCATCGGCAGCGCCGACCCGGCCAGCAACCCGGCAACCACGGCGCAAATGCTTGCCTGCGATCCGATCGAGATATCAATCTGGCGGCAGAGGATCACCAGAGTCATCCCGATGGCCGCCACGAGGACCGCAGCGTTCTTCACCGCGAATTCAGTCTGTGGCTTGAGATCAAAGAAGTGTGGAGCAAAAACAGCGAGGAATCCAAGAACAAGGAAATAAGCGATCGCCACCGAGATTTCGCGTCCATGACGGCTGATCATCGACCGACCGCCTTTCCCGTGACGTTCGATCCTAGTGCCAGTTCCAGAAGGGCTTCCTGCGTCGCGTCCTCGCGGTTGAGCGTAGCGACGATCGTGCCGGCGTGCATCACCGCGATCCGGTCACTCATGCCCAGAATCTCGGGAAGCTCGGAGGAAATCATCAGGATCGCCAGACCCTTGCGAGCCAGCTCGCCCATCAAGCGATGAATCTCGGCCTTCGCTCCCACGTCGACTCCCTGCGTGGGTTCGTCAAGAATCAGAACGGATGGATCAGCGCAGATCCATCGGGCCAAGGCCACCTTTTGCTGGTTCCCTCCCGAAAGATTTCCGACGGGCGCGTCGATCGACGGTGTCTTCACCCCCAGCTTCTCGACCAGGGCGGACGCCACGTCACGCTCCCTCGCAAAATCGAGCAGGCCGAAGCTGGCAATTTTTTCGAGCGTCGCCAGAGTGGTATTCGCGGCGACCGACATTTCCAGGATCACCCCGTGGCGTCGACGATCTTCAGGAACATAAGCGATCCCCAGCGTCACGGCTTTTCCAGGCGAATCGATCCGGACCGGCTCGCCATCAAGGTGAATCGACCCCGAGTCAGCCGGAGAAAGACCGAAGAGAACGCGAGCCAGCTCGGTTCGGCCCGCGCCGATCAAGCCCGAGAGCCCGAGGATCTCCCCTTCGCGAATCTCGAACGAGACGTCGTGAATTCCCTCGGCCCGACAGGTTAAACGGTTCACGGACAGAACGATGTCGCCGATCGGTACATCCTCTTTCGGGAAGACCGCCGAGAGTTCGCGGCCGACCATCATTCGAATCAAATCGTTCCGGTTCACCTCCTTCATCATCCTGGTCCCGACCAGCGTACCGTCGCGGAGAGCCGTCACTCGATCGGCCAGCCGAGGCAATTCCTCAAGCCGGTGCGAGATGTAGATGATCCCGACGCCTTGCGATTTCAAGTCGCGGATCACATAAAATAGATTGTCGACTTCTTGATCAGACAACGATGCCGTCGGCTCATCCATGATGACGATCTTCGCGCCCGCGCCGATGGCCCGGGCGATCTCGACGAGTTGTTGCTCAGGCATCGAGAGTTGCGAGACTTCGGTGTCGGGGTTGATCGTGGCGCCGATCTGGTCGAGCAGGTTCGCGGCGATCTGTCGCCGTTTTTTCCAGTCGATCCACCGCCAGGGCGACATCGGTTCGAGCCCCTGCGCGATGTTCTCGGCCACCGTCAGGTCGGGGAAAAGGGCCGGTTGTTGGTAGATCGCCGCGATCCCCAGCGCCTTCGCTTTGACGGGGTCGTTGGATTCGATCACCTGGCCAAGAACCTCGACCACCCCCTGGTCGGGCGAATGAGCCCCGGTGATCACCTTGATCAGAGTCGATTTTCCGGCTCCGTTTTCGCCGACCAGAGCATGGACTTCGCCTGCTCTCAGCGCGAACGAGACGTCCTTCAAGGCGCGAACACCCGCGAACGATTTTGAGATTCCCGAAAGTTTGAGCAAGATCTCCACCGGATCGTCACCTCGAATCGACTCGGCGCGAAAGCACGTCGCGTTCGTATCCGTGGATCTCGCGCAACCAATCCGCCCCGATTGGAACGTCGCGCGTCCGACAAAATTGATCCCAGACCGCGCCGAAGGGATACGACTTGAGTTCTTCGAGCCAGGCCAGTCGGCCGGTCAGATCGCCGGAGTTCTCCAGTTGCTTGAGCGTCTCGGTCGGTTCGAGCAACGCAAAAAGGATGGCTTTCTGCAAGGCGCGGGTCCCGATCACCCAGGCGGCCACCCGGTTGATACTGGCATCGAAGAAGTCGAGCCCGAAGTGAATTCGGTCGAGATAGTCGCCTCGAACCACTTCGAGCGCGATCGCCTGGAGTTCATCGGTGAAGGTGACGACGTGATCGCTATCCCAGCGGACACCTCGGCTCACGTGGAGGAGAATCTCGTCGAGCCAGTTCAACACGGCCGAAAGTTTGTCGGAAACAACCTCGGTCGGGTGGAAATGCCCGGTGTCGAGGCAAAGCAAGGTTTCTCGCGTCAGCGCGTATCCCAGATAAAATTCGTGGGAGCCGACGACATAAGCCTCCGATCCCAGACCAAACAGCTTGCATTCAACCGCATCGCGAACATGCCGGGGATCGAGAGACCGGGCCAGGATCGCGTCGAGCGATTCCGCCAGTCGCTCGCGCGGCCCTTTGCGATCGATCGGCAGATCCTTCGAACCATCAGGGACCCAGAAATTCGTGAGACAGGGTGAACCGAGTTGCTGGCCGATCACCGCGCCGATCTCGCGGGAGGCCATGCCGTGTTCGACCCAGAACCGGCGGATTCCGGGATCGGCATGGGCGAGAGTATATCCGTCGGCAGCCTTGGGATGAGAAAAGAACGTCGGGTTGAAGTCGATTCCCAGGCCCGATTCTCGCGCCCAGTCGATCCACCGAGAAAAATGGTCCGGCCGGACCTCGTTACGATCGATGAATCGACCGCTGGTCTCGGCATAGCTGGCGTGGAGGTTGACCCGGTGCTTTCCGGGAATCAGGGACAACGCCCGATCCAGGTCGGCGCGCAGTTCGTCGGCATTCCTGGCCTTGCCGGGATAGCATCCCGTCACGGCAATTCCACCGCTCAGCGATTGCCGATCGACCTCGAATCCGCCGACGTCGTCCCCTTGCCAGCACTGGATCGACACCGAAATGTTCGAGAGACGTTCCAGCCCCTGCTCGGTGTCGACACCGATCTCGCCGTAA
>JAJYCH010000444.1 GCA_021778575.1 Planctomycetota bacterium | reverse complement strand
CGAGCGGCCCGGTCGATTCGCGGCCGACCTCGTCGGTCACCATCGTCCGAGGGAAACCCCAGCGATCCATCAGCCGGAAAAAGACCGAGAAGTTCATCCAGGCTCGCTCGCCGAGCTCGATCGCGTAGGGTTCGTTCCAGGCGGCCACTTCGGGGTCGATCTTCTCGAAGAATCGCATCACCGGCCGGGCGACCTCGGCCAGAAGTCCGACCATCCACGGACTGGGCGGGTCGCCGAGGATCTCCTTGTGGTTGGCCAGACTGATCGTCTCCGACCGCTTGATCGGAAAGAGCGCCGGGCGGACCTGAAGGAGGATTGGCTCGTCGGGTTGATCCCAGGCGAACGGGGTTGCCCACTCGACGTCGATCGATCCGCCGATCAACCGCTGGAGCCGGAGCAGCCAGTCGTCGTGCCGGTCGCCGCGCTGGACGTGCCCGCGACGGACGGTCCCTCGTTCGAGGCCCGAGGTGAGCCCGACGTTGGTTTGACTGGCAAACGTTTCTTCATGATAAAATCCGTCGAAGAACGTGACGCCCGCTGTCTCGGCCGCGATGAACGGCTGGACGAACACGACGCCCAGCGGTCGGCCATCGTTCCCCTTCGGCAGCGCGGCGACGACCCGTCGGACGGCCTCGGCGAAATCCTCCGGCCGAGCCACCGTCAGGCTGAGCAGTTGACCGGCGTTCGAGGTAACGCGCGTGTCCTCGGTCGGAGAGCCCGAACGGACGATGCACGGGGTATCGGGCAGGTCGGTCGGAAGCCGGGTCGGCGGGGTCGCATCGAGTGCCCTGGCGCTGGCCCATCGGGTCTCGGGCACGGCGAATCCCGCCCTCGCCGCTTGCTTCAGGTGATAGAGCTTGGGGACGGTCGGGTCGGCGAACCGATCAAGCGGGAGCCAGGGTTCGGCAGAGCGCATGGGCCCACTCCTCGGGAACGTCGATCATCGGGTAATGGCCCCAGGTCGCGAATTCGACCACCGGCCAGCTCACGCCCAGGGTCCGCTCGGTCCGGCGAACCTCCGCCAGGCCGACCACATGGTCGAGCCCCCCAACCCAGACCTCGATCAAGCCCAGCCGCGCCGGATGATCGTGGAACACCGTTTCGAGCGTTCGGAGCCAGGCCGGAGTGAGCCAATCAAAGAAGTCGCCGAAGCTCGAACAGTCGCGATACCCCCGGAAGAATCCTTCGAGGAACTCTGGATCGTGGCGGCGAACAAACTGCTTCCGGGCGAACCGAGCCTGAAATCGGCTCCTACCGAACGCCGACCGCAAGAGACCGCGCAGAGGGGGAAACCGGCGGAAGACCCGAGGAAACCACCGATCCTCCAATCCCCAGAGCACCGGCCCCTGAAAAATCAACGGAACTCCCGCAAGCTCTCCTCTGGCCCGAAGTCCCAGCGCGATCAAGGCTCCGATTCCCGACGCATAGGCAGCGGCCGGCGGGACCGGGACCGTCCGGACGATCGCCGCGAGGTCGTCCAGGAACGCCTCGAACGTGGTCCGCCCGAGTCGGCCCTCGAACCCCGAATAAGGCAGGTCGACCAGGGTCAGCGTCGGGCAGAGCCGCCCGAGCGCCTCGCGAGCCCGGTCGAGCCGGATCGCGGAATGACCATTGCCGCCAAAGTGAAGCACGGTAAGCGGATTCACGTCACGGTTAATCCTGGTCACGAGAACTCGGTCGAAAAGGGGGCGAGTCCGGACGATTGTATCCCCGGGTCGAGCCTCGTCGAAGTCGACAAACGGGCTGCCCTCACCCGCAAAATTTGCCCAACGTGGCAGGTCGGGTGGTCTAGGTAAAGAGCCGATGGTTTCGACTCATTCCCGGCCGAAGACTTGGCCGATGATCGGAAGGAGGCCGGTGAGGATTCCGGCGAGCCGATCGTTCCAGGAAAGGATTCCTCGATGAAATTGCGTCATACTCTGCTCGGGATGGTCGTCGTGGCCGCTTCGGGATTCTCCGGCTGCGCGGTTTGCGATACTTGCGACGACTTCCCCACGCCTTGCACCGGGCCGGGCTGCGGACAGAACGGGATGGGCGGGCACGGTTTGCCCGTGATGGGGGCGGCAACCCCGGTTTATTCCGCGACCAATGATTCCGCCGGACCCGCTCCGACCATGCCGCCGGCCCCTGCTTCCATGAACGCCCCGGCCTCCCCCGCAGTTGATCCGACCTCGCGTTAAACCTCGGGTTAGACCGATGGGCCGCGACCTGACCGCCGGGCTTTTCCCTCCGACCCGGCGGCGGTCCTGGTCGAGTTTTCTGGCACAACCGGATTTTTCGCCCGTCAATCTTGCCCAATCCGCATCGGTTTCCCAAAAAACGGTCGGATAATGAGTCTCGATGGTCGATCTTCTTTAAAGAGTATTGCTGCCGCTGGGGAAGTGCGTTCGGGGGCAAATCGGTCGCGGGACGCTTGAACCCTTGCGAAAACCCATGTGGGTTGTCATCTTACGTTTGCAGTTGACTCGCTCTGCGCGGGAGCGGAGAATGAGGCCGGGTCGCCCTGGTCCCTGGAAGGATTTCCCGCTCTTGGCGTTTCGCATTCCGCTGGCTGCTGGCGATTCCACCCTTTGAGTCGACAGATCGGCTTCCGCCGATCGCCACCCCGGGACCTTGGCCTGATGAAGCGAACCTTGGCTGTCGTCGTCTTGCTGGCTGCCCTCGGGGTCCTGCTCAAGCTGTCCCTTCGCGAGGGAACCACGGTCGGGATCGACCCGGTGGGGAAGGCCGAATCGGCGACGGGAGCGCCGGCCGTTGATCCCGAAGTTGTCTTGCTGGAACGCTATCCGCTCGACCGAGACCTCGTTCATCGAGTTTATGACGAGTTCCGGCAGAACGCGCTGGCGATCGAGCGAACCGATGGGCTTCGTGGCCTGAAACTGCTCGATGCTCTGGGGGTCGAGGCGGTTTATCTCCACGAAAACCATCCGGGCGACTTCGGTCGACTTCGCGAGACGCTCTCGGATGCCTCGGCTGCCGAGATCCTCCTCCGCTGGCGCGAATATTTTGGCCTGAAGCGGGCCGATGACACCGACCGCAAGCTGGTCATTGCCGAGATCGGTCGCTTGACCCCGTCGCAGCGTCGGGTTGCCGCTCGGTTCCCGAACGCCTTGCCGCTGCTCCTGACCGATCCCGTCGGCGTGACGGATCTGGTCACCAAGTGGTCGGGAGATCCGGCCGAGCTCGCCGATTCGCTGGCCTTATTGAGCTTCATCAGCCTCGAACCGGGAGCCGCCGACCTCCGATCGGCCATCCGGACCCTCGACGATCACGGCTCGCTGGCGCTCGACGCCTTCCGGGTTCAGGGGCTCGACGGTTTCGCCCTGGTGAAGATGTATGGTGCCGTCCTGGAGTCGCTGGGCCGGGCCTTGCCGCTCGATCAGGCCTTGATCCTCTTGCGAGTGAACGCCGATTACGTCGACGAGCTTCTCAAGAGCCACCAGGCCGAGACCATCGCCGGTCATCTCCGCCATGTCGCCGCGGTCGGCCTGGTCGAGCCGGTCGCCAGCAGCCCGGACGGGCTTCGACTGGTGGTCGAGTTCGGCGTCCGAGGGGAGCGGGCCTTGATCCAGGCGGGTCCCGACGCCGCCGACGTGGTTTATCAGGACTTTGCTGACCCGACGCTCCGGAATCAGGCGGTCGAGGCCCTGGCCGAACATGGGCCGATGGCCCTGGCGATTCTCGATAAGTACGCTGCCGATGCCGACTTCCGCGAAATTCTCCGGCTCAACGGCTCCGCCGTGATTCCGCCGATCGCCCGGGCCGATTCCGCCCCCGAGGCCCTGGCCCTGCTCAAGTCGAAGCCGCGCTGGAACTGGTCGGAACGCCTCGCCCATTCGGTCCTCGCACTGTCTGGCGAGAACGGACAGGCGACGATCGCCCTGATCAAGAAAGACGGTCTGGGTCGAGTCGCTGAACTGGATCAATCGGACGTCGAGTTCCAGCAGTTCCTGCCGCTCTATGACCTTCTGCACCTGGCCAACGTCGCGCGTCGCGGTCATTCCCCCACCACGGGCGAAGTGGCCTGGGCGGCGATCGACGCCGGGTTCGTGATCGTCGACGCCTTGAGCCTCGTCACGGTCCAGCCCGAGGGCGTGGTTGCCTCCGAGGCGGCGCGGACCGAGGTCCGATCCGCCGTGAAACGGGCCGTGGAGACCTCCAGCCGCGAGGCCGTCGAGTCGGCCACGACCGACGCGACCCACGCCCTCACTCGTCGAGGCGTTGCCGAAGGGGCTCAAGAGGTCGCCAGTTCGGTCAGGCTGGCACGCTGGTGGACCGTGAAGGCGGCGGGGGGAACGTATCAGGTTCTCCGACGGCTTCCCGAGGCCCTTCCCCGGATGACCGTTCCCGAAATCGCCGACCTCGCGCGCGGTCTCTGCTCCAGGGCCGGCCTTTCCCTGAGCACCTGGGGGCCGATCCGGTTCCTGAAGGATGGCCAGGAAGTGCTCCGCAAGATCCCGACCGGCAAGGGTCTGAAATACCTCGGAGTTCAGGCGACCCAGGCCGGTGTCGGAGTGATCGGCTTCCGCAAGATGGAAGAACATTTGGCTTCCAGAAGGCTGCAAAGCCAAATCAATTAAGCTTTTGCGGTTTTTCAAGGGTCGGATCGGTTCCATCACTTTTCTGGCCATTCTTCCGCAGCCCAGCGGAGGATGAACAATCGCGCTGGTCAACCTCAACTCGTCACGGTTCCGGTAAATCCGAATTCCTTCACGGTATCTGCCGTTCGTCTCCTGTGATTGTGGCTAATGTATTGAAATGGCTGTTGCCCTATTTCGAAGCGAAATGGCTCAAGTCAAGAAGGCGTGAGTAAATAGCTTGAGGACTTGTCCCAGTAAGTCTCGCGCTCCGGGCTACTCGCCAGCGCGAACAGTTCGACGAACGGGGCGACGTACTTGATTTCCAGTGGACTCCCGTTTGATCCCTCGTGGCC
>JAJYCH010000443.1 GCA_021778575.1 Planctomycetota bacterium | reverse complement strand
CGCCGCGCAGGCCGCCATCGCCGACGGCAAGACGATCAGCCGCGACCGCTGATCGGGAATTTTACGGCCTCCAACGTCATCCAAGACCAGGCCGTCGGAATTCCGTTCCGACGGCCTGCTTTGTTGACAGTCCACCCGTTCGATGATGATCGAGGTCCGGGCGACGGGCCAAAATTTCGCGGTCGCTTGTCGGCCCTCGATCGTCGTGGTAGTTTAGAGCTTATTGCTCGCGTCATCCATCGCATCATTTCGGCCGTCCGTTGTCCTCCTTTGAGTCGGTCCCGGGAGTGGATCGGTCGCACCTTTCGGGCGGCCCGGTCGTTCCCTGGCGATAACCAGTCGAATCAGTTCGGTGCAAGAATCCGCTCGCGAATGAGACGTCTGATCGCGTCTTGTTCGCGACGCGTCGGCGTCAACACGTCGGCGACTTTTCCTGGAGCCCCGCCCCATGGCCAAGCAGAGACGCGATTGGAGCGACATCCTCGTCAAGCGCGGCGTGATCGGCCCGGACCAGCTCAAGGAGGCCCAGAGCATGGGCCACATGAGCCTGGAAGACGCGCTGGTCAAGCTGAACTACGTCGACGGCGACGACATCATGAAGGCCAAGGCTGAAGAATTCAGCATGGACTTCGTCGCCCTCCGCGAGATCGAAATCCCCACCTCGGTCATCGAACTCGTTCCTGAGTCGCTCGCGCGCGAGAACATCGTGATTCCGCTGTCTCAGGAGAACGGGATGATCAAGGTGATCATGGCCAATCCCAACGACTTCGAGACCGTCGACAAACTCCGGTTCGTCCTGAACCGCGAGATCGACGTGGCCCTCGCCTCCAAGGAAGCCATCCTGGAGGCGATCAACAAGTATTACGGCGGGACCTCGCAAGAGACCGAGTCGGTCGACTCGATGCTCCAGGAATTCACCGATACCGCGATCGACTTTTCCGACGATGGCGTCGGCGGTCGAGGCGGGTCGGGCGCCAATACCATGGAGGAAGGGGACGCACCCGTCATCCGACTGGTGCATCTCATCATCCAGGAAGCGGTGATGACACGCGCTTCGGACATCCACATCGAGCCGTTCTCGGACCGGGTCCGGATTCGCTATCGGATCGACGGCGTCTGCATCGAGCGTGACTCGGCCCCCCGGCGACTCCTGGGCTCGATCGTCAGCCGTCTCAAGATCATGGGCTCGATCGACATCGCCGAGAAACGTCGTCCGCAGGACGGCCGGATCAAGATTCACGTCGCCGGCAAAGACATCGACCTGCGTGTCAGCATTCTCCCAACCAGCCACGGTCAGTCGGTCGTCATGCGAATCCTCGACCGCGAGAATATCAAGGTCGGACTGCGTGACCTGGGCTTCGGCGAGGACGACTGGAAGAAGTTCCAGAACCTGATCAAACGGCCCAACGGGATCTTGCTCGTGACCGGACCGACCGGATCAGGCAAGACCACCACCCTCTACGCCGCGCTCAACGAACTGAACCGCCCCGACGTCAAGATCATCACCGCTGAAGACCCGGTCGAATATTACCTCCCCGGCGTCAACCAGTGCGAGGTCCGGGCCAAGATCGGAATGACCTTCGCCCGGATCATCCGGGCCATGCTTCGCCAGAATCCCAACATCCTTCTGGTCGGCGAAATTCGCGACGAGGAGACCGCCAATACCGCGATTCAAGCGTCACTGACAGGACACCTGGTTTTCAGTACGCTTCACACGAACGATGCGCCGAGTGCTGTAACAAGACTGGTCGATATCGGCGTTCAGCCGTTCCTCGTCGCCAGCTCGGTCATGGCGATCATGGCACAGCGTTTGGTTCGCAAAGTTTGCCCGAAATGCAAGGTTCGCTACGAACCAGCGGCGCATCTTTTGAAGTCGATCGGGCTTCGCCCCGAGGTCGCCAAGAAGGCGAACTTCATGAAGGGGAAGGGCTGCTCGCACTGCAACAAGTCGGGCTATCGTGGACGCATGGGCATCTACGAGTTGATGGTGATGACCAGCACCATTCGCGACATGACGTTCAAGGGCGAACCCACCCAGGCGATCCGTAAAGTCGCCAGGAAACAGGGGATGCATACATTGTTCGAAGACGGGATGATCAAGGCGTTGAAGGGGCAGACCACCCTCGAAGAAGTCTTGCGGATCACCCACCAGGAGTCGCTGGCCGAGACACCGACCTGATCGAGGCGGGAGACTCGACTTTCCCTCCCGGGGGGCATTCCCGTCCCCTCCGGGAGGCTTGAGGTGGTGGGGCCAATCTCACCCGCCAATCGGTGGCTCGAACGTCGCTGAACTCCCGGTTCCGGATCGGATTGAGCCGACGGGTCGGAACAAAGCGGGACCGTTTGCTTGATCGAGTGGTCCCTGACCGAAATAATGTCCTGCGAGACGAGGTGACGACTCGTTGACGCAACTCCCATCGCAGGATCTCCGAATCGTTAGACATCTGGTCGTCAGGACAAAATCAAGTCGTCCGCTTGAGCGGGCGGCCCACCCGAGATCGAGGGTTTCGGGCCAGGACTGACGGAGACCTTGCGAAAGGTTTGAGACGCTCATGGGTACGTTGCTGATCGACAAGCTGCTCCAGACGGTCGTGACCCAGAAGGCCAGCGACCTCCACCTGACCGTCGGTTCGAAACCGATGCTCCGGCTGGGTGGTCACATGGTCCCGTTGAACACGAAGGTTCTGGAAAGCTCGGACACCTCGGCCTTGATGAAGAGCATCACGCCGGAACGGTGTCAGCAAGAGTTGCAGGAGGTCGGCGGGTGCGACTTCGGTTTCGCCTTCGGCGAAGCCGCGCGGTTCCGCGTCGCCATCTTCAAGCAGCGCGGCAACATCGGGCTGGTGCTTCGACGAATCCCTAACGAGTTCCTCACGTTCCAGCAAATTGGCTTGCCGGCGGTGATGGAGCAGTTGATTCAACGGCCTCGCGGTTTGATTCTCGTGACCGGACCGACCGGTTCGGGCAAGACGACCAGCCTGGCGAGCATGATCAACTGGATCAACGATAATCTCGACCGGCACATCATCACGATTGAAGACCCGATCGAGTATTACCACAAACACAAGAAGTGCCTGGTCAATCAGCGCGAGATCGGAATCGACGTTCCCGACTTCCCCGAGGCGATTCGTCGGGCCCTCCGAATGGACCCCGACATCATCCTGGTGGGTGAAATGCGTGACCTGGCGACGATCCAGGCGGCGATCACCGCAGCCGAAACCGGCCACATCGTGTTCGGGACGTTGCACACGAACTCGGCCGAAGGGACGGTCAACCGGATCATCGACGTGTTCCCCAAGGAGCAACAGGACCAGATCCGGACCCAGCTTTCGGTGGCCATTCTGGGCGTTCTGGCCCAGGCGCTGGTGCCTCGGATTCCGAAGGGGCTGGTCGCCGCTTATGAGATGCTCGTCGTCACGCCGGCCATCTCGAACCTGATTCGCGAGAACAAGACGTATCGAATCGACTCGTCGATCCAGACCGGTCGAAAACACGGGATGATCCTGCTCGACGACAGCTTGTTCAACCTCTGGCGACAAGGTCTGATCGCGGAAGAGGAAGCGATGTTCAAGTCGCGGAAACCCAACGACCTCCGGATGCGGATCGATAACGCCAAGAAGGGGATCATGGACGACGAGGTGGATCAGGAGGAAGAAGAAGAAGTCAAGAAGAAGTGAGAATCCCCAGGGGATGGTCGGATTGTCTGTCACATCGACCCGATCATTGCGTTAACCTGGGGGCGTTCTGGATCTTACGGTGTGCGTCGGTCGATCGTGGCCGACTTGTCCTCTCTCTCGATGCCTTTGGGCCGTTCTGGTCGAAGGGTTTCACTTTCAACAATCTTGTCTCGCCCGGCACCGGCGCCGAGACATCTTGCGGATACCGTTCCCGGACCCGTCATCGCCTGCATCGAATCGGAAGGGTGTTTCATGGCTCGTCGAATCGGCACAATCCTGGTCGACATGGGCTACCTCGACGAGGATGCGCTCTGGAAAGTCCTCGAAGAGCAAAAGCGTTCCGACGGCGAACTGATCGGCAAGGTCGCGACCCGGATGGGGCTCGTGACCGAGGACCAGGTCTTGAAGGCGCTGGGGGAGCAGTTTGGGCTGAAGGTGGTTCGCCTGGGCGACATGGCGATTCCGGCCGAACTGACCGACCTGGTGAACGAGTCGCTCGCCTCGTCATTCAAGATCGTGCCGATCTCGCAGAACAAGAAAGACAAGAGCGTGACGGTGGCGCTGGGCGACCCGCGCGACCCGGCCACCCTGGAAAGTATCAAGCAGTTTCTCGGGGTCGAGGTCAAGGGGGTCGTTGCGGCGGAATCGGACGTTCTGGCGGCCATCACCCGACTGTACGCCGGCAAGCAGGAATCGATCCAGGACGTCGTCAAGCAGATCGAGAACGACAAGGGGCTGGCGCAGTTCTCGCACCGGAATGAGAACACGATCGACCTCGAAGCGATCGAGGAAATGGCCGAGGCCGCGCCGGTTCGCAAGCTCCTGAACATGGTGCTCTTGCTGGCGATCAAGGATAAAGCGTCGGACATTCACTTCGAGCCGTTCGAGGATGAATACAAGATGCGGTATCGGGTCGACGGCATCCTCTACGAGCTGGTGCCTCCCCCCCGCCACCTGGCCCCGGCGATCTCGTCGCGGATCAAGGTCATGTCGAACCTCGACATCGCCGAGCGTCGATTGCCCCAGGACGGTCGGATCGAGCTGGCGATCGGCGGTAACCAGGTCGACATCCGGGTTTCCACCTTGCCGACCCTGTTCGGCGAGAGCGTGGTCCTCCGAATCCTCGACCGGACGGTCGTCAACCTTGACCTCAACAAGATCGGCATGGCCGAGGATATCCTGGCCTCGTGGCGTCAGGTGATCGAGAAGCCGAACGGGATCATCCTGGTGACCGGGCCGACCTCGTCGGGCAAGACGACGACG
>JAJYCH010000442.1 GCA_021778575.1 Planctomycetota bacterium | reverse complement strand
CACGAAGCAGAGCGAGAGCAAGCTCTCGCACTACAGAGAACCAATCCGTCCGAGCCCCCCCCGGAAATTTCGGGTACACCCGGCCGAGGGATCGCAGCACGGTTCGACCTTTTTTCAGGATTCACTGGGCTTGACCGCCCCAATCGGTCGAAACCCTAGGTGTGATGGGACTCCGACGACCGCCATCGGTGGTATCGGCCTCCCAACCAGATGGGGATCGACCAAGACGTCCGGCCGGATTGCCGGGTGTTGCTCAACCAAGGAGGGGTGGAACCGATGTTGTCCTCCCGCACGGGAATGCGAGGACGGCCGAGCGGCCGGCGGTGGTCGGTCCAGGCTGGCCTGGCCCTCCTGGGCCTGCTCGCTGGGACCGGCTGTCAGGTGGAATACGCGGGCATGACGTTGCCCTCGGGGAAATACTTCCACGACGACGTACAATATTTTGCTCCGGGACCTGAGTTCCCCTACGCCAACACGCAGGCGGCGACTCAGCGAGCCAAGATGCAGGCGGCCGGAATTCCGGTCCCGCCGGTCCCGGGAAGCCCCGAGATGACGACCGGCGGAGCCGGAATCGGCCCCAACGGAATGCCCGTCGCCCCGACGTTTGCTCCGGGAGCCGTTCCTCGGCCCGGCGCGGCCCCCGAGGCCGAGAATTCGATGCCCGGTGGTCCGAGCGCTCCGGCGACGCCCCCCTCACCGCCGACCCCGGCTCCCGAAGCCGGTGGTGTCGTGGCACCGCCGCCCGGCTGATCGAATCGAACAGGTTCGAGGAATCCTCGGACCCCCGCGACGACCCCGCACCCCTTCAAACGGGTCGCGGGGTTTTCGCGCTGAGATCGCGCCGAGAATGTATCATCGACAGAACCACGGAACTGAACATGCTCGACTCCGAAGATCTACCCGTTCTCGAAGGTTACGCCGCCTGGGCTCCGTTCTATGACGAGGACGGCAACCCCCTGATCGCCGTCGAGGAACCCGTCATTCGCGACTGGTTCGGACCGATCGCCGGGAAACCGGTGCTCGACCTCGGCTGCGGAACCGGACGTCACACGCTGCCGCTGGCGCTGGCCGGAGCCTCGGTGAGCGCGATCGACGGGTCGGACGAGATGCTCGCGCGTGCCCGCCACAAGCTCCGAGGCTATCCGATCGAATGGCGACGGCATCTCCTGCCCGCCCCCCTGCCCTTTGTTGACGAAACCTTCGAACTGGTCGTCATCGGCCTGGTCGCCGAACATGTCGCGGAACTGGATCGATTGCTGAATGAAGCGTACCGGGTGACTCGTGCCGGCGGTCGCTGTCTGCTCTCCAGCTTGCACCCGGATCGGACCGAGCAGGGGCAGCGTGCCCGCTTCATCGACCCCGCGACCGGCAATCGTCGCCAGATCGCGACGATTCACCGCTCGATCGAACAATATCTGGCCAGCGCCCACCGGGCCGGCTGGAAACTGGTCGAAGAACGCTCGCTGGTTGTCACCGCCGAGGTCGCCGCGATATTGCCTCGCGCCGTTCCGTATATCGGGATCAGGCTGGGCTGGGCGGCTCAGTGGGCGAAGGCATGAATCACGGTTGGCGTCCCTGAATCACCCGACCGGGGCAAGAGAACGAAATCCCTTGCGAGCCGGTGGTGCTTATCATGATCGACTCGACCACCGGCACGGCCACGGCCTCGGTCGCGACCCAATCCACCAGAAAACTGGGCGACGCGCCGCCCGACTCGTCGCTTTCCCGGACGAAAAAGTCGACCGACGCCAGCGGTGCGAGCTTCAACGGGGACTTGAGCCGGGAGCCGAGCGACTTTCCGCCAGAGTCGAAATATTCCACCCGGGTGACAATAATCGACCGGGTCGGATCAGCGTTCCGGACGAACAAAGTCGTCGCCAGGTTGAGCGGGTTGGCGGCATCGGCCGTCAAGACGTGCGAGTACGCGGGCACGTAAACGAGCTGACCGGCGACGATCTTGTCGTCCGCCGGGATAGTCGTCTCGGTCACGCCGGGCCGAGTCGCGACGATCTTGGCCGAGTCGGACGCTTCCTTTCCACAGCCCGAGCCGAAGAGGGTCAGCCCGAACAGGACGACGAGATGCGAGGTTCTCAACCGAGACTCCGGGGACCGGGGTGGCGGGTATCGTCGGCGAATGAGTCGTCCCTGGGTTCGTAACCGATTGTCTCGAACGAATCGAGCAGATCCCAGCGCGTTCCGTGGTTTTTCGACATCCCGTTGACCACGACAAACGATCGGTCGCCCAGATCGGCCTCGACCGCCCGGTTGAACAGCCGGATCAGATCGCCGTTGGACAGCCAGAGTTCCTTGTTCCATTCATCCGGAAGCGTCTCGGGCCGATTCTCGCCGGCCTGGACCCAGCCGAGCCGGAGCGCGACGAATGACAGGTCGAACAGCTCCGAGAGACTCTTACCCAGCCGCTCGGCCATCAGCTTCGCCGCGCCATAGGGGTTGCCCGGTCGAGGCGGCAGGTCGACGGTGATCGCGATGTCCCCGAGATCGCGATAGCCGCCCATCGCGTGGTTCGAGCTGGCGAAGATGATCCGCTCAACCCCCGCCAACGCCGCGGCGTGGAAGACGTTGGCCACGGCGTCGATGTTCGGCCCGATCAGTTCTTCCCAGGTGGAATGTTCGTTGGGCGTCGCCGCGAGGTGGACCACCGTGTCGACGTCGTGGAACAGCCCCATCCAGGTCTCGTCCAGTTCGGAGAGATCGACCGGGACGACGTCGGGGTCGTCGGGGCTGGCCGCCGCGTCGATCAGGACAAGCTCGTAGACGTCTTCCCAGGCGGCCCGGAGTTTGCGGCCAATATTTCCCGAAGCGCCGGTGATCAGGACCGATCGAGGTTCGTCGCCGATCGTTTCGTCGTCGAGATCGGTCTCGGTCTCCAGACCTTCATCGAGATCCTCGTCGTCGTAGAGGATCGGTAGATGGCCCGGAAGCCGTGGCTGTTCCTCGTCATCATGGGCGGACATGGGATCACTCTCGATCGCGCTCGTGTCTTAGAAGGGGGTCGCCGCTGGGTCTCGACCAACGTCGGACTCCCCTGCCTCTGAACGATAACCACTCAAATCCGCCGCGACAAGCACAAGCCCTTGGCCTGAAGGAGGATTGCAAACTGGTCAGACAATTGTAGGGTCCGCTCTGCGGACCGTGGTTTCGATCGACAAATCTCGAAGGTCCGGTCGTTGATCCGTGGTCGGGCGAAGGCCGTAACCACGATCCGCACAGCGGACCCTACCAGACTCAAATCCGCCGCGACAAGCACAAGCCCTTGGCCTGGCGTGATCGACCGCTAACAATACCGTTGATCCGACTGCCCGAGCAACCGAGGCCCCGACGATGATCGAGACGACCAAGACACTGACCTTCCCGATCGAAGGGATGACCTGCGACCACTGCGTCGGCTCGGTCCGCAAGGCTCTGACCGAGGTTCCTGGAGTTCGCGAGGCGCGCGTCGACCTGGCGTCGAAGTCGGCCGAGGTGGTCGTGAACGGGGCGGAGTTTCACGTCGCCGACCTCCGGAAGGCCGTGAAATCGGCTGGTTTTTCGGTTGGTCCGGCTGATCCCGGCGACCGCCTGGTCACGATCGGCCCGGCGTTGCTCCCGCCAAAACCGGTCGCCCCCAGGCATCGCGAGGAGTGGAACCTGGCGATCGGCGGGATGCATTGCGCGAGCTGCGTCTCGCGAGTGGAAGCAGCTCTGGCGGGGTTGCCTGGAGTCGAGGAGGCCCGGGTCAACCTGGCGACCGAGCGTGCCTCGGTTCGCCTCGATCCGGGTCGGCTCACCGAATCTCAACTGGAGTCGGCCGTCGCAAGCGCGGGATACACCGCGCGACGGTCCGAGCTTCTGGTCGGTCAAGGGGCCGAGGCGCTCCGGAGCGAACGAGCCCTGGCCGTCGCTTACTGGCGGAACCGCCTGATCGTCGGCGCGACCTTGACGGTTCCGTTGCTCGTTCTGGCTTATCTCCCCATGGTCGTGAGTCTCGCACATACCTGGATGATTCCGATTGGCTGGGGGATGTTCGCGCTCGCCCTGGTGCTTCAGCTCTATCTTGGCGGCCCCTATTATCGCGGGGCCTGGTCGCGGCTGAAGCAAGGCTCGTCGAACATGGACACCCTGGTCGCCCTCGGGACTTCGACGGCGTTCGGCCTGAGCCTGGTCCGGCTGCTTCAGGGGCATGCGCATGACGCGCACTCGTTCATGGATTCGGGGATCATCCTGACCTTGATCACGCTCGGGAAATATCTCGAGGTTCGCTCAAAGGGCTCGGCGGGAGCGGCCATCGAGCGGTTGCTCGACCTCGCTCCGAAGACGGCGGTACTGGTCGAGGGAGCGACCGAGCGCGAAGTCCCGCTGACCGAAGTTCGGACCGGCCAGGTGGTCCGCGTTCGACCCGGCGAGGCAGTTCCCGTCGATGGTCGCGTGATCGAGGGAACTTCGAGTGTGGATGAGTCCATGCTCACCGGCGAATCGCACCCGATCACCAAGCGCCCGGGCGACCGGGTGGCCGGGGCGACTCGGAACGGCGATGGAACGTTGCTGGTCGAGGCCGGTCGGCTCGGAACCGAGAGTGCCCTGGAGGTGATCGTCCGGCTGGTCCGTGATGCCCAGAGTTCAAAATCGGGAATTCAGCGCCTGGCCGACCGGATCGCGGCCTGGTTTGTCCCGGTGGTCCTGGTGATCGCGCTGGGGACGTTGATCGGCTGGGGCCTGGTTGGCGCGAACTGGACGGCGGGAGTCCTGAACGCGGCGGCGGTGTTGATCATCGCCTGTCCGTGTGCGCTGGGGCTGGCGACTCCGATGGCGGTGGCGGTCGCCACCGGTCGCGGAGCGAAGGCCGGCCTGCTCGTCCGCGATGCCTCGGCCTTTGAACGGATGGACTGGATCACGATGGTGATCTTCGACAAGACCGGCACGATCACCGAGGGGAAGCCCGGCGTG
>JAJYCH010000441.1 GCA_021778575.1 Planctomycetota bacterium | reverse complement strand
GCAGATCGAGGAAGCTGACTTTTACCAGTTGATCGCGTACCTGTTGTCGCAACGCCCCCACTAACTTGAAAGGGACTGAGTCGGGGAAGGACTGAGGACTGAGGAGTCAGACCGTAGCACGGCCACGCCGCACCAGGCCAAAATGTAGGGTGCGGTCGAGCCTAAGCGAGCCCCACCGTGAATACGTGGTGGGGCTCGTTGCACTCGACCCACTCTACAAGTCCCGAGTCCCGAGTCCTGAGTCCTCCCCCGACCGAGTCCTCCCCTGACTTTTTGATTGGAGATTTTCCGTTGCATCGCACAGAGGACGTCCTATCCACGCTCGGCATGGTCACGCAGCACAAGCTTGACGTCCGGACCGTCACGATGGGCGTTGATTTGCACCCATGTTCGTCACCCGATATCGAAGTTCTCTGCTCGCGGATTCGCGAACGGTTGATCCGCTACGCCGGCCGGCTCGCGAGCGTTTGCCGTGAAGTCGAAGCTCGTTACGGTATCCCGATCGTCAATCGCCGGATCGCCGTCAGCCCGATCGCCGGTGTCGCCGCGACGCACTCGGCCGAGGGGTATCTCAAGGTCGCCGCGACGCTCGACGCCGTGGCTGCCGAGGTTGAAGTCGACCTCGTCGGTGGCTTCAGCGCCCTGGTCCAGAAAGGCTGGACCGAGGGAGATCGCCGCCTGATCGAGATTCTGCCCGAGGTTCTCTCGACCACCAAGCGCGTCTGCGCCTCGGTGAATGTCGGGACGACGGCCGCCGGGATCAACATGGATGCCATTCTGGCGCTCGGCAACGTTCTGGTCGACACCGCTCAGCGGACCAAGGATCACGACGGCTTCGGCTGCGCCAAGCTGGTCATCTTCGCCAATGCGCCGACCGACAACCCGTTCATGGCCGGTGCCTTCCACGGCGCGGGAGAGCCGGATTGCGTGATCAACATCGGCGTCAGCGGCCCCGGCGTGGTCAAGGCCGCCGTCGAGGATCTGGTCAAGAATTCGCCAACAAATCCCACCCTGGGCGAGATCGCAGAGGTCATCAAGAGCACCGCGTTCCGCGTCACGCGAGTCGGCGAGCTGATCGGCCGCGAGGTCGCATCCCGGCTGGGCGTGTCGTTCGGAATCGTTGATCTCTCGCTCGCGCCGACGCCTCAGGTCGGTGACAGCGTGGGGGAGATTCTCCAGGCGATGGGTGTGAGCCGCCTTGGCGGTCCAGGCTCGACGGCCGCGCTCGCCTTGCTGAACGACGCGGTGAAGAAGGGCGGTTCGTATGCGTCTTCGTCCGTTGGTGGTCTCTCGGGAGCGTTCGTCGCCGTGAGCGAAGACTCGGCGCTGGCGGCGGCCGTACAGCGGGGAGATTTGACCCTGGCGAAGCTCGAAGCGATGACCGCCGTCTGCTCGGTCGGCCTCGACATGATCGCCGTCCCGGGCGATACCGACGCCGAAACGCTGGCCGCGCTGATTGCCGACGAGGTGGCCATTGGCGTGATCAACCACAAGACCACGGCCGTCCGCGTGATCCCGGTTCCCGGCAAGGCCGCAGGCGAACTGGCCGTCTTCGGCGGATTGTTTGGAGAGATGATCATCCTTCCGATTCACGCCGCCGGTGGTTCATCGGCCTTCGTCCACCATGGTGGACGGATTCCCGCGCCACTGTCGAGCTTGCGGAACTGACGCAAAATGGCCGGGACGAGTGATCGTCCCGGCCATAAACTGTGTCATTCAATCAATTGAACAATCGCATCGGGATCGATGCGACTCTCAATTCATCGGAGGCGGCAAGGGGCCAGGCGCGGCCGTCGCTCCTCGGGCGCTTCGAGGAACCTGGCGGACACGACTGTGGTGAGGGGCTGGCCGGGCAACCCTGCCACCAGTGCCAGACGTCGGATTTGCCGCTACACCCGGCGTAGGAAGAATGCGAGTTCCCTGGAACCGCAGTCTTGCTCAGGTTCACGCTTTTGTAGGCCGTGCTGTTTGAGAGGGCACCATTGGCGGTACCGATTCCGTAAGGTGGCGTGGAATCGACTGCGGGAATGTTAAATGGATATGCCGTCTTTGACGCTCTGCGTCGTCTGTGATGCGGCCTCACCGTTCCGAAGAACACGCGGAGCGTCCGGGACGGCATTCCCACGGAGGACCGTGGGAACCAGTGCTTTCTCGCAGGTGGTGTTCAGCGAGAAGTCTCTTAAATTTTCATGGAGAAAATGCGAGCGAACGCCGCGCCCTCGATCCCGGCGAGAGGACCGATGCGGGAGTGGGCACGGCGTTCTTTCGGGTTCGAGAACGATTCGGCTGGAGCTTCGACGAGGTCATGGCTATGGGAACCGATCGATCATGGTTCCACGATCATCTCGCCGTTCATCACCATCCAGTGCCCCGGAAAGGTGCAGAGATAAGGATAACGACCCGCTCGGGCCGGAGCCCGAAAGTAGATCACCGACTGTCCCTGGGGGTCGGCAATATCGGAGTGAGCGAGCACGTCATCAGTCCGGGGAATGTAGCGTCGGGCGACGGCGTCGGGCTCGGCGATGATCTTGTTAGCCAGGTCTCCCACGACCGCCAGTGTCCCTGGACTGATCAACGCCCAGTTATGCGGAACGACGTCGGGGTTGACGAATGTTAACTTGATCGCCTCGTTTGGCTTGACCGAAAATGATCGCGGTACGAATGTGAGATTCTTACCTGCCTCGATCCGGATCGAACGCGCACCCGCGATCGGCGACGCCCACGGGTTCGGCGTTGGCTTGATGGAAAGCGCGATCATGTCTGCGAGAATCGGATGAGCCGCCACCGTCTTGCGCACTCCAGTCGAGCCGGTGAATCCGGAGTATGGCGGCGCCAGCCGGTGAACGGTGGCGAACAGGTCAAGCGGTTTGCCGTCGGGGTTCAACCGGAGGTGAAGTTGATTGACCGGCTGAAGGTCGGGAATCTCGAGAAACAGTTCCCGGTCGCCCACGACATGGCTCGAACGGATTACCCAGGAATCGTGGCCGGGGATGCCGGGATGGCTCGGCGAAAGCTCCTGCGAGCCATAACCCGAACTGTAGCGATAATTCCAGGCTTGAGCGAAGTGAGAACGTGGATTTTCGGCAATATCTCGATTGATCAAGTCGGAGAAGCGGATCAGAATTCCATTTTCATGAACATGAAAGTCAACCGGAAATTGCGCTTTCTCGCCCGTGTAGCGAACGCGCTGGAAGCAGCCATCAAGCGGCGTGTAGCTACCCCAACCCGACATCCCCGAGACGTAGAGCTGGCCATCAACGGGGTTCATCCTCCCTCGGTGGACGCCCGACGTGAACTCGCCGGGTATCGGCACGATGGCGCCTTGCGCCTGGTCGCCAACCTGGTCGCGAAGCATCAAGAAAGACATTCCTGTTCCAAACGAGAGATGAATCCACTGATGACCGAGTGGCCCGAATCGGTTGGAATCGGCGTAAACCTGACCGCCGCTGGAATTGTCGACCCCTCGAGGAAGATAGACGAGCGGGAGGTCGGGCGGTTGGTTTCCCCGAGGGCCGCCGTATCCATAATGTCCACCCGGACGGACCTCGGCAATCATCGACGCGGGAACCCAGTCTCCTTCGGAACTGGGGGCGGTGATCACTCCATCGGGTCCCAACCCGACACCATCGGCATTCCGAAAACCGGTCGCCAGAGTCTCAACCGACTGGCCATTGCCGGCGATCCGGATCAACCCCTGTTTGCCCGAGGATGAATAGAAATTTCCGGATCGATCGCGCTGAAGATCACAAATAAAGTCATGACCAGCCGGCGAAGTGAGATAGGTATTGTTGACGCATTGATAAAAATCAGCCTCGCCATTTCCATCAAGGTCAACGAGCCTGGTGATTTGATCGCGCCCAAGAACATAGACCTGTTCGTCGGCAACGACCAGCCCGAGCGCCTGATGCAAGCCGGTCGCGAACCGTCGCCACTTGACATGTTCAAGCGTTGCGTCTAACCCGGTCACGTGCCAGACATCCCCCTGAATGGTGCAGATCAGCGCCGAGCCATCGGACCGGAAGCCGTGCCCACCGAACGACATCAAGGCCTTCCACGGGTTGTTGAATGGAGGCTCGATCGTGTCGATCGCATAGGGGCCAACCGTACCGAGTGTTCCTCTGGTTTCAATGGTCTCGGGCCAGCGCGGAGGACCTCCCAGGAGCAATCCTTTCAAGGGATGTTCACTGGCCGGTCCTACAATTCGTTGGAATTTGCCGTCTTCCATCCAGGGGGAATCAAGCATTTCGACCTCGCCAACCTTGTAGGCGAAGATCACGCGCGGGCCATGCCGATAGAACCCATGATAAGTGGTCGGTCCGGCGTGGGACACGATCGGCGGCGTCGGCAGTCGCGTGCCATCCATGAGAACGCCATCAAGGAAGCCGTGCCGATTCGGGCTGAATTTGAGAAATCCACCTGTCCAGACAACTTCATATTGAAGTGTCAATGGATTGAAACACGTAGCCATCTCACCATTGTCACCCAGGCGGACGCAGACCCCCTTGGGGACAGTGATCCCACCTCCCCGGAAGACTCCCGAGAGCAGGTTTCCCAGGTCGGTCTTGTTCCACCGATCGTCGCTCCAGGTCGCCTCGTTCTGGTTTCCCCAGTGGCCAAGTTTTCCGCCATCGAGACCAGGGTAGGGGGGTAAAAGCACTGGGATCTCCGATTTTTTCCCGAAGAAATCGGCCTCCTTCGCATAAAAGTCGTAAATCCGATCCCGATTGACCGGCAATTGCCAGTTCGTCATTCTCTGGCGATCGATTGGTTCACGATTATAAGTAAACTCCGCCGGTGCGTGAGCCATCTTGAGCCACGAATCGGGGGGTGTTGATCCTGGCTTCCCCAGGTCGAGCAGAAACCGAACCAGGTCGCGCCGCTCGTTGGCCGTCATCGAGGCCGCCAGCCCTTCAGGCATGAGTGACCCGGTTGACTGGATCGCCT
>JAJYCH010000440.1 GCA_021778575.1 Planctomycetota bacterium | reverse complement strand
GGAGGGTCCGCTGGGCAAGCATGGGGGAGGTGAGTCTCGGGATCAACGTGATGGAGGATTCAAGTCAAAATGAATTGTAACCCGACCCCCGCGACGATCCAAGCGGGTGGGCGAGGCTACGTCGAAAGAAAAAGAGCGGGGCGACGAAGACTACCTTCCCACGGAGGCCGGCTTTTACCACACACCTGTACAAAACCTTCCAGAATAGTACAAACGGGTAATTTTCCGGTAAAGCCAAGGAATGGTCTGAAATATGCACTATAAATCTTGCAGAGTCCGCGCGAACAATCCAGTGGAATAGATCGTCTTTTGGATTGTGTAATCGTAGAATTCCGGATATCGTGTGTTTGCTCGAACCGAGAACACCGATATAATTGAGCCGGGATTGCTCCATATTGCTCTTCGCCCTCGAAACAAAGGGCGGGAGGGGTTTCTATGATTCCCGAAATTTTCGACCAGAACACTACCGAATTTCGCAAGTCTGACACATCAGAAGTGACCGAGGTCGTTCTCTCAAAGTCCGACTTTGATTCCATGATGGAAGTCATCGACAATCCGCCCTCGCTTCCAGAACAGCTTGTCATGCTGGCTGCGTGGTATAACAACATGAGCAAGTGAACTTCTCGTGCAAGACTGGAACGTCGAGCATTTGAATCGCCGTCACGATCGCGCTAGCTTCACCTGTTCAAAGCCATCTCTTGACAAGTGGATCAGAGAAAGCGCGAGGGGCAACGAAGATAACAACCTCTCCCGGACGTACGTTCTAGTACGTCCGGGATAGGTTCGCGTTAGGGGGTTTTATTCTCTATCGTCTTGCCAAGTAGTGACCGAAAGTCTTCCGCTTGAACACAACAAGAAAATTAGGTTGAAAAGCGGTATTCCCGCCATGCGGTTGGGGCGCCTCGCCGTCGATGTTTCGTTTCAGAAGCTGGGCCTGGGGAAATACCTACTGTTACAGGCTTTGCGTCGCACTCAGGATGCATCTGATATTTGTGGATGTGCCTTGCTGACTCTTGACACAAACGATGATGATGCTAGACGCTTTTATCTGAAAATGAATTTTATACCACATTGTGATAACCCATCTAGCCTATTCTTCCTCGTCTCTTGGATTCGCCTGATGGGATTGAGACCAATTGTTGAGCCAAGTCAAGTTGACCCTACGGAAAACATGAAACCTGGAATTCGAACAAACGATCAGGACTAGCATTCTGCAGGAATGAGTTGGCACACGAGATTCAACCCGGCGTCTCCCCCTCCACCGACCGCAACCGCCGCTTCTTCTGGTGCCCGTCGAAGTGCATCCCCTGAAGCGTCTGGCCCGAGAAGTAATGTTTCTGGAACTTCTTCTTCATCGCCTCGGGATCGCCCGCTCGCTGGCCAGCGATGAACGCCTGTCGCGAGTTGATCCACTCGGTATAACCGGCGTGGAGGTCACGATTACCGGCCAGTTCGGCCTTGCGAACGGAGAAGATTTCGAGGTCGCCGCGATGATGCGGAACCAGCATCGCGATCGGCTCCCCCGCCGCGAACTCCACCCGCCCGGGTCTCGTCAGCTTCCAGTTAGACGAGAACGACGCGTAACTCCAGTCGGTCTCGACCAGCCCCTCCAGCGCCTGGACCCCATCCTTGATGTAGTTCGAAGGGCCGCGACAGAGCAGATTCCAGCCCGGCGGAGTCCGGAAGATATACGGAATCGTCCAGCTCAAGATTCCACTACCGACCGCCGAAACCGCATGGACCAGCGCCGGGGCCCCTTCGACCGTGACCGTCAGGTCGGTCGGGGCCATTCCACCGTTCCACTCGGCCACCGCGCCATGAGGAGCCAGCACAAACCAGCCGGATTGGTTGGCCAGAGTCATCGGCAAGCAGTGGTAGGCGAACCCGCCGGCGGTCTCGTCCATCCAATCTCTCTTGAACGACGCCGGTACGAGCGGAACGTCGAATCCCCAGGCCGAATACGCCACGATCTCCAGGCTGGGAAACGACCGATCGGCCTGACCTTCCGGGCTGGTTGCGGCGTTCATGGCGTTTCCCACGAGATTTCCTGAAAAAGAAGTCGTTCACGATGCCCGGCGACGTTACCGGGAACCGCCCGGCGCGACAAGGCGACCTCGAACCATGGCCACGGTCCGAGGTCCGAAGGACCGAACCCCTGCCACCCCCAAGAATTCAGAAGACAGTCGGAACGTCCGGAAAATCTCCGCAATCGCCAGGTTCGGCTTGATTTCTCGGGATATGGACCTCATAATGCTCGCTTGCTGGAAGTGTCTCAAGCTGGAGTGGAAGGTTGCCATGAAGACGAAGACCAAGCATCGCAAAAGCGGCAAGTGGAAGCGGAAGGCCGACAGCTCGCCGGTCGCCAAGGGTCGCAAGGTCAAGCGGCATGGCGTCCGCAACCCGCTCAAGAAGAAGCACCTCGGCGGCAAGGGTCTGTAAGATCAGGCCTTGCGATATCGCGGGATGCAATGCTCTCGGTAGACCCCGTGAGCATGATCCGGAAGAATCTTCCGGCGAGAAATAGAAAAAGGCCGCCGCCCGGCTGGGGCGACGGCCTTTCGGTTTTTTCATTGAAGCTTATCTCGGCTTACTTTGGGCCGTCGGGTGAGGCCGAAGCCGGGCCGCCGAACAACGGTTCGCCGGCGTCTTCCGATCCGGCGTCGATCTGATCCGGCAAGGTCGGCGGATCGATTCGGGAACGGGTCGGAGCGGGAACCCGCTGAGTTCCGCGACGCTGGACCGGAGCATCCCGTGTCGGCCTTGACACTCCCGGCGGCGGGACGACCACATCCGGCGACGTCACCTGCTGTTGTTCGAGCGCGGCGATCCGGGCTTCGAGACGGGCGATCTTCTGCTCCAGGGCATTGATCCGGTCGTCGGAGGAATCGTCCGACCGGCTCGCCTGGGCGTTATTGAACGGCCGTCCATCCACTCCTCGGGCGGCACGAGGGTGTTGCGTTCCAACAGGTCGTCCGGCGGGGTCGCGAATAATCCGCGCCGGAGCCTCGTCATCCCGCAGTTCCATGGGAGGAACGGGGGGGATTGGCGGCTGAGGGATCTCCGGTTCGGCCGGAGCGGCGATCTGAGCCGGCGGCAGCGGTCTCTCATATTCTCCATTAAGGAGAGGAGTCGCCGGAACAACTGGAGTGGCCACTCGCCGAGCGGAATCTCGCGGCGAGGGCCGGCCGCTATTCCGTTCAAGGGCATCGAGCACCCGGTCGAGCTTCTTTTCGAGGCGCATGAGGTCGTCATCGGGCGCTCGTTCAGCGACTCTGCGCGAGGTGAACACCACCTGACCATTCGAACTCAGGCCTCGGAAGAGTTGTTCCTTCGGGTTCTCCTGATTGTCGATCTCTCTGGACCAGGTCTCGCCGTCATCGGCACTGTACTCATCGTAAGCCACCGGAACACTCGGGACAAACGGTCCCCGGAACCAGGACTTCCCTCCGTCTTGAGTGAATTCGAGGACCGAAGACCCCTTCACCTGGGCGGTCTCGGCCGACGAGGCGAATTGAGCCGGCGCGGGACTCAAGTCGGAAACCGCAACCTGTGTGGGTTGGTCCTCCCCTTGCCTCTGGGCATAAACCCCCACGCTCGATCCGGCGACGCCGCAGGCCAGCAAGGCGGCGGCGAGTATTTTGGTCTTGGTCACGATCATGGTCGGGATCACTCCTTCCACCAGGATTTCCAGGCTTACCGGGAACGTCCCGGCTCGGAAAAGTTGCGTTGTCATCTGAAGGAGCTTGACCGGGACGGCCGCCCGGACCGTTCCTCCGGCGAGAAGTCCACCCACTACTCCGACCGCCGTCGGCGCAAACCCTCGACGGGCCAGCCGATCGCGGAGCCGTTCGCGACCTCGGGCCAGCCGCCCCCGGACAGCGGGCGCGGTCGATTTCAGTTGCGAGGCCGCCTCGTCATAAGACAGCCCCTCGACGCAGCAGAGCAGGACCGGCAGTCGGAGCGAATCCGGCAGCCGGTCGATCTCTTCGAAGAGCGCCTGGTTCAGCTCGCGATCGACGCGATCCGAGACGATCGCCACGAACTCGACGCCTGAGGTTTCTCGGGCCTTCCGCCGGGCCACGTCGGTCCTGGCTCGCTGGGCGACCTTCCGGGCGACGCCAAACAACCAGGGGGCCAGTCGGTCGCGACTTCGGATCGAGCCAGCCCGGCGGACGAAGATCAGGAACGTGGCCTGAAACGCGTCCTCAACGTCGAGCGGATCAGCCAGGAGCCGCCGACAGACCCCCAGGACCATCGGGCCATGCCGGGACACGAGAGCGGCAAACGCTCGCTCATCCCGGCGATCGACGAACCGGTCGAGCAACTGGACCTCATCCAGCCCAACGATCGATTGGCCGTCGAACAACCGCCCGAGATCGCGCCGGATTGACCCCCCCTGCTCCATCTTCATGGTCGAAAGCCCCAAAGCCGCATGGTCGCTTCCCTGGTGATACTGCGAGGAGGTCGGAAATCGTCGCGCGATATTTTGCGATTTTCTCGAACACGGCAGAGCCTGCGAATTCCGGCATTTGCCGTAGGGTAGGGCTTGCCGAGTCGGCAGACAGAAATGGGTGTCAGAAACCGTCGCCACGCCACGTGAGACGGGCCTCATCATATCCGACGAACTGCCACGTTGCTCAGGCGATCGGGACCGGATAGTCTCGCAAGCCCGGTTTGATCTCGCGATCCTCCAGATCGCGGGGTCAGACCGCTCTCAAAGCGACTGGAGAACGACCCATGAAAACTTGCATCCTGTTCAGCGCGCTGGCCGCGAGCTGCCTTGCCTCGACGGCCGGGGCACGGATCGACGGCCCAAGGAGTGTTTCGGTGATCGACTTCGGGAAGACGGCAGAGGGAACACCCGTCAAGCTTTATACCCTGACCAACGGCCCGATCACCGCCAAGGTGATGACCTACGGCGCGATCTTGACCGAGCTGATCACCCC
>JAJYCH010000439.1 GCA_021778575.1 Planctomycetota bacterium | reverse complement strand
TGACGCCCGACAAGAAGGTGGTCTGGAAGCACGTTTCGGAGCCGATCGCCGGCTACAAGGGTCCGATCGAGATCCACGCCTTTCAGCGCCTGCCCGACGGCCTGACCATGATCGCCGAGACCGGTAACAAGCGGATCATCGAGGTCGACGCCACCGACAAGATTGTCAAGGAAATCCCGCTGGTCGTCGACCACCCGAACTCGCACCGCGACACCCGCCGAGCCCGGAAACTGGCCAACGGCCATTACCTGGTCTGCCACGAACTCGACGGGACCGTCCGAGAATACGACCCGAAAGGAAAGGTCGTCTGGAGCTACAAGCTCGACCTCGCCGGTCGCCAGCCGACCCCCGGCCACGAGGGGCATGGGACCGAGGTCTTCAACGCCCTCCGGAAGCCGGACGGTAACACGATCATCGCCGGTGGGAACAACAACCGGGTCTTCGAGGTCACGCCCGAGGGAAAAACCGTCTGGAGCATCGACCACGACGAACTTCCGGGCATCCACCTGGCCTGGGTCACGTCGCTTCAACTCCGGCCCAACGGCAACCTCATCTTCGGCAACACCCACGCCGGCAAGGACAACCCCCAGCTCATCGAGGTCACTCGCGACAAGAAAGTGGTCTGGACCCTCAAGGACTTCCAGAACTTCGGCAACGACCTCTGCGCCTCGCAGGTGATCAACGTCGAGGAAGGGGTCATTCGCTGATCATGAGCACAAGTTCACGCAAAGTAAGCTGGGGAATCCTGAGCACGGCCAAGATCGGCGTCGAAAAGGTCATCCCGGCCATGCAACGCGGCGAGTTCTGCGATGTGGTCGCCCTCGCCTCGCGCTCCGAGGAGAAAGCCCGAACCGCGGCCGAGAAGCTCGGAATCGTCAAGGCTTACGGCTCCTACGAAGCACTCCTGGTCGATCCTGAAATCGACGCGATTTACAACCCATTGCCGAACGATCAGCATGTCCCCTGGTCGATCAAGGCACTCGAAGCCGGCAAGCACGTCCTCTGCGAGAAGCCAATTGGCCTCTCGGCGGCCGAGGGGCGGAAGCTCGCCGACGCGGCGGACAAGTATCCTCATTTGAAGGTCATGGAAGCCTTCATGTATCGCCATCATCCCCAGTGGAAGCTGGCGAAGTCGCTGATCAAGTCGGGCAAGATTGGCACGCTCAAGACGATCCAGACGTTTTTCTCGTTCTTCAACGACGACCCGCACAACATCCGCCACGACCCGGCGATGGGCGGTGGCGGCTTGATGGATATCGGTTGCTACGCGATCTCACTCTCGCGCTGGTTGTTCGACCTCGAACCGGCCCGGGTCCTGGCGCACGTGGAGATTGACCCCAACTGGGGAGTCGACCGGATGGCCTCGGCCATCCTCGATTTTGGCAATGGCGGATCGGCCACGTTTACTTGCTCGATGGCTGTGACCGCTTATCAGTCGGTGCAGATCATTGGAACCGAAGGGCGGATCGAGCTGTCCGAGGTCCCGTTCAACGCACCGACTAACCTGCCATGTGCCCTCAAGGTGCAACGGAACTTCGGCGAGATCGAGCGAATCGAGGTCGAGACCTGCAATCAGTACACGATCCAGGGGGATCTGTTCTCGAAAGCGATTCGGGAAGATTCCCCCGTGCCCACGCCGATCGTTGATGCGATCCGCAACATGGATACGATCGAGGCGATCTTCGCCGCCGGGAAATCGGGAACCTGGGTCGTTCCGAATCAGAGCTGAAGGTGTAGGACTGAGACGAGCAAAGCCATGAACATGACTGGCTAAAATGATATCAGATCCGCGCGGTGTCCCCTTCGGGATGCCGCAGGCGGATCGGCGGAAGACCGTCAGGGTCGGCATGGGGATCGACGAAGATCCGGGCTCTCTGACGGGCGAGGCTGATCTGCGCGGGGATCGTGAAGGTCTTGCCGTCGTGGCTGGCCGGGAATCGAGCAATGATCTCACCATCCCCCGCCGACAGCGGAACGGTCTGGGGCAGCGCGACCAGCGCGGTCGGCGGGATCGGTGAATCGGCCGGTTCGGTCTGGAAGGTGAGTGTCCAGGCTCGGCCGGGAAATCGTGGTCGGCGAAGCTGGTAGGAAACGGTCACCTCGGGATTGGGGCCGGGAACGACGGTCCGGGCCGACGGTTCGAGGCCGGGAGAAACCACCCGTTCCCCCTGAACGGTCGCCACACTGAAGACGGCGACGTGCCAGGGGCCGACGGCTCCGGTGGGAAGCTGGATCTCGAAGTGACGGAGCCTACTGTATTTTTCGTCCGAGACGGTGAAGACAAGCGCCTCGGGATCGTCGGCTCCGGTTGGCGGAGAACCCGGTCGCGCAACGATCAGCGACTCGGTCGCCTGCGGGCTCCAGGCCCAGCGGAGATGAACTTTCCCACTGGTTCCCACGCGGACCGCCCGAAGCTCCGACGGATCGGCGACGCACGAATAACGCGCGGCGTGGCCGACGGTCGCCATTCCGGACCATTCGAGGATCGGCGTGTAAAAGCAAACACCGATCGGAGGTGGCGAAGGGTCTTCCGACCGGCCGGGAACGCTGACGTCGAGCCAGTCGCCCGACCATTCCGCCGTCGCGGCCTCGGCCACGCGATCGCCCGGATTCCAGGGCAACGGTTTTGAGGTCCGGATGATCTTGATCGCCCCTCGGGGCGGACTCGGCCAGGCCAGCCGGACCAACCCGTCGAGCCCTGGTGCGAGTGTCGGGGCCGGAGGAGCCTCGACCGGAGGGTGCGGCACGGCGATGACCGACAACCCGCGAGACGCCAACTCGGCCCCGTCCGGCCCGGGATACAGCGCGTATATCGCGTAATGATAGGACTGGTCGTCATCGAGACCGCGATCGAGCAGGCCGGTCGGCAACGGGTTCAGAACGTCGCCGTCGCGGTCGTGGGCCGGTCGATGGCGGCGGTTCCGGACCACCCGGACGCCCGAGGCATGATCGGGAAGCGTCCAGCCCAGGGCGATCTCGCCGCTCCGAGCCTCGACCCGGAGCTGAAGCACCTCGGGAAGAATCCGGATGGGGCCGGTCGTCGTCGCTGATTTCGAGCAGGATTCTCCTCGGAGGGAGAAGACGGCGTAGCCCACCGATTCTCCCGGCTTGATCGCGCGATCTTCGGTCTCGGCATCTAGGACCTCGGCGACGACCAGCCCATCATTCGGCTGGGTGGGAACGCCATCACGCTTGCGGACGACGCGGAACTTGAGGGTTCCCAGGCCATCCAGCGGCGGTGGCGTCCAGCGGAGCCGGACCCGATCGACGTCGAACTCGGCGATCAGGTCCAGCGGTGGGTCGGGCGGGCAACGGCGGAGCCCTTCGCGGGCCTCGTCGAGATCGGTCGCGATGGCCAGGGCCTTCTCGTACAAGGTCCGGGCGGTCTTCGGATCGTCCTCGGCGGCTCGCCCTTTCGCGGCGACCGCTCGGGCCATCCGGAGTCCGCGCTCGACTTCCTCGCGAGCGGCGACAACTTCCGGTGCATCGATGGGCGCGAGCCTGGTCCAGGCCAGCACCGCCGCCCGAGCCGCGACCAGCCTGCGCTGGGCTTTCGCCTGCTCGAAGGCCAGGCGGGCGGTCTCGGCCTGATGTTGATGACGGCGGATCGTCTCGATCCCCTTGCGGGCTCCGACATGGTTCGCGGCGTACTGCTGAACGCGAGTCAGATGGTCGAGAGCGATTGGGTAATCGCGCGAGCGGTGGGCGTGCTGCGCGGCCTCGAAGTGGCGGAGGAGCGGTTCGAGGTGTTCGAGCGGAAACCCGCAGACGCAGCGCGTTTCATCGACCCAGCGGACCCGCTTGCAGGCCGGACAGTTCCACTGGAGCGGTGCTCGACAGTGGCGACACTCCGGCCGGGCCGGCGGCGACGAGACATCGGCGTATTCGGTCACTCCCGAGCAGACCCGACAGCGAAGGTAGCGAGGCGGGTCGATCGATTGATTGAGGATCAGGGCCGGAGCGCCGTCGCGCGAGACGCCCAGAGCCCGACAGCCTCGTGAGATCAAGACATCGGCGCGTTCCGTGCTGATTCCTTGCCGGGCGGCCTCGTCGATCAGAGCGGCGCGCGTGCCATAGTCGAGCTTGGCGATCCCCTTGACGGCGAACGCGATCGACTGGCTCAATCGTTCCTCGGCTTCGAGCGCGAGGGTCCGATCATAGCGGGCTCGGGCATCGGGCGAGGTCAGATGCGACTGCGCGTGCGAGACGACTTCGAGCCACGCCGTCTTTTCGGCCGTGACCTGCGTCTTCTGCATCCAGCGGCGGCGTTCGGCGTCGGCTCGTGAACTGATCTCGCCGGCGGGAGCGTCGCGGTGGAGGCTCAGGGCATCGTAAAGGTCGAGCCTCCGGAGGTGATCAAGCGCCACGCGGATCTGCTTGCGGGTCACGCCGTCGAGGATATCGGGGGGCGGCTCGTAGGCATCGGCTTCGGCCGGTGCTGCCGGTTTGGGCGGGATCGGCTCGATCAGGCGGTCGAGGTCGCTCGGTTCGAGGTCGAGTCGTTCGGCCTGCTCGCGAAGCAACGAACGATCGGCGATGGTCAACCCGCCCTTGGCGGCCCGAAGCTTGACCAGACGCTGCAACTCGTCGAGCTTCTGGTCGCGCAACGAACGCCGGGCGGCGTCGAGTTCGGCGTCATAAGCGGCACGGACATTGGGATCGCCGAGCAAGGTCCGGCGGATCTCGGGGATCTGATCGAGATAGGACTGATAAGTGTGCTTGGTCTTCGGGTTGCGCGTGCCCGACGACCAGGTGGGCTGGCAGCGAGCCAGGGCCGCCTCCAGCGCGGCACGATCGGCCCCGGGATCGGCCCCGAGCATCGCATAATAATCGACAACCATGTTCTGCCGTCGTACCCGACTGGACGCTCGATCCTGATGATCTGCCCATCTGATTGTCGCGGTTCAGTGGGGACTCGTCCAGTCCCTCCCCACAACCTGCAGGAGG
>JAJYCH010000438.1 GCA_021778575.1 Planctomycetota bacterium | reverse complement strand
CAGACGACCGGCGCCGCCACCGGTGCTCTGGCCGCCGCCGGAACGTTCGCCCATCCCGCGATCGGCGCGGGGGTCAAAGGGGCCAACGAACGGATCAATTTCGCGATTCTCGGAGCCGGCGGCCGGGCGACCTCGGCACACGTCGCGCACCTTTCGCACATGAAAGCCGAAGGCAAGGCTGTCGATATCATCGGCATCTGCGACGTCTGGGACGGCAGCAAGGACGTCAAGGACGTCCGGATCAAGATGAACGGCCAGTGGCAGGTCGTTGGTCGGGGACTTTATCCGGTCGCCGAGTTCTGCGGCCTGAAGAAGGAAAGCCCGCTGGTGACCAAGGACTACCGCAAGGTCCTGGCCTCGAAGGACGTCGACGCCGTCGTGATCGGCACGCCCGACCACTGGCACGCCAAGATGGCGATCGACGCGATGGAGTCCGGCAAGGACGTCTATTGCGAAAAGCCGATGTGCCACACCATCGAGGAAGCCAGGAAGATCACCGAGACCCAGGCCCGGACCAAGCAGATCTTCACCGTCGGCGTCCAGTCGACCGCGCATCCGATCTGGAGGATGGCCAACGACGTCGTCACGTCGGGCAAGATCGGCCACGTCATGCAGGTCCAGACCAGCTATTACCGCAACAGCGACGTCGGCCAGTGGCGCTATTACCCGCTCCTGGAGAGCATGGACCCGAAGACGGTCGACTGGAAGATGTTCCTCGGGACCGAGTTCGGACTGGCTCCCGATCAGCCGTTCAACCGGGCCAAGTACGCCCAGTGGCGCTGCTACTGGGACTTCGGCGGCGGGATGTACACCGACCTCTTCGTCCACCAGCTCACCCACATGCTGATCGCCACCGGCGTCCGGTTCCCCCGTCGAGTGGTCGGCGGCGGCGGTCTCTACATGGAATATGACGGCCGGGACGTTCCGGACGTCGCGACGGTCGTGGCCGACTACGATGAGGGCCTCCAGGTCATCGTCACGGCGACCATGTGCAACAACACGCCGGTTCCCGAGGTCATCCGTGGCCACACCGGCACGATCTCGTTCGAGAACGGCAACGCGTTCCGCGTCACTCCGCAGATCCTCGCGAGCAAGCCGGCTCCTCCGGGTCAAAAGCAAGGCGAGCCCGGCCCGCTCGTGACCACTCCGTTCAAGGCCGACGGCGACCTCGATACCCGGGCTCTCTGGGACCACTTCATCGAGTGTCTCCGGTCGCGGAACACCGAGACCCTCTGTCCGGCCGAGACCGGCTACGCCGCGATCGCCACGGTCAATCTGGGTGTCGATTCGTACCGATACGGCAAGGCTTACTACTTCGACAAGGCAACCGGCGCGGTTTCGGACGCCGACGACAAGTGGGCCAAGAAGTGGGAGAAGGTCAGCCACGAGCGCGGCAAGCCCGCTCAGGTCATGGGCTGGAAGGCTGATCCGCTTGATGGTTCGGTCCTTGTTCCGCCCGCCTACCAGACGCTGGAAGGCGACTGGGTGAACGGCCAGGACCCCGCCAAGAAGGCCTGACCTTCACCGGTCGGAGTCGGCAAGAGAAAAACCAACGGCCACCCGGTTTCCGGGTGGCCGTTGGCATTTCACGTGATTTAATCGTCGTTGAGGTCGTTCCGACGCTGCTTAGCCGAGAACGGTCCCCTGGCGAAATCCGCGAGCCAGGAACGAGCCGATCAACGCGAAGACCAGGGTAAATCCGCATTGCCCGACCACGATGTACTGGTGAAGGCTGCCCGGAGTGAGAAACGAGGCCGTCTCGGTCTTCGAGGCTTCCGGGGTGAACAGTTCCGGCTCCGTCGAGGCGGGCGCCGAAATCCCCTTCATGATCGCGAACGAGGCGCGGGGATCTTCCGGAGTTCCCGTCACCTTGGAGTGAATCACCTTGATGAGCCGTGAGGTCGGCAGTTCGACTCCGGCCTCGGTCGGGAACGTGGGAACGAAGGCCATGAACAGGTAACCGAAACCGAAGACCGCGAACCCTTGCCAGAACGCCTTTTTCGACCCGTCACGGTGCCAGACGGCCAGGATCGACGCAGCCAGCAAGCCCACGGTCACCAGGATCAGAACTCCCATCCAACTCTCCTTGCCTTGAAGTGAAGCGAGCGCAGCAGTCAGCACGAACACCACGGCGTAGGCGACGGCCGGGATCGGAACCTTTGATTGGGCCTGGGGCTCGGTCGTCGGAACCGTCGCTTGCGGGTGCTCGGCGGGCGGCATCGGACGCTCGGCTCGAACCGGGCTGGGAGCAGGAGTCCGGACCGGCGCGGGTGCTGCCGCGGCGGCGGCAACGACCGGCTGAGCCTTCTTCTTCAGATCCGGCCCGTCGTCATCCGACGGGAAACCCGGGATCATGGCTTCACGAGCGGGCCGGGGTTTTGCCGGCTCGGCCTCTCCGACCTCTTTCGGTTTCTTCGTGATAATGTTATCGAGCCATCCCGATTGCGGACGGTTCTTATCTTCGCTCCGGAGGTCGTTCCGGAGGAGCGTCATTGCACCGCTCGGCCGCTGCGGAATGGTGAATTCATCAAGGGCCGACCCAACTGCCGAGGCGGGACGCGCCGCCGAGACGGCAGGCACCGGCGCTTGAGAAGGTAGTATGGCCGAACAATCGGGGCATGTGAGCCGTCCCGACTCCTCTTGAGGTTTTCGACAATTGGGGCAAATGATCGTGGACGGCATGCGCGCGGACTCCTGATGAGTTCCCTGGCTGGGGTCTCGAAAGAATTAACGATGACATTACTGGCAACCGAGGTCAGTACCGCGAGTCAGGTGGCTCAATCAAACAGATAGATCGGGATTCGAGCGTCTGTCAATGATTGGCCATCTTCTCGGTGATCGTGGTGAGCTGTCGTTTCAAATTGACTCGTGTCTGAGCAATCCAGGAGCTGGCGATCTCGGACTCCGACGGATCGGGGGCCAAATAAACCACCGCCATGCCAATCGCCAGCGCCGCGACGGTCATGAACAATAGTTTTCCCAGCGATTGACCGGATTTATCGATGGCAACCGCGGACTCTCGCGACGCCATCACGACGATATCCAGTTCCCGGACACGCTGAACGATACTGAACTTCATCTCACTCTGGAGAATCGACCGGAGCGATTGCAAGTTCATCCAGGGGGCCGTGGTGTCCTGGATATCCCGAAGGATCATCAAAGTGGGCTCGTCGACGTCCGGGGCGAGCAAACGGCAAGCTTGCGTCAGGTTGTCGTACAGTTCCCGATACGATTTATCGTTGGGTGTGAGTCGAAGCCCACTATTTGAGGCGAGCGCTTCGACGGCCTTGGCCCAGAGGCTCCACGGTTCCCAGATATCGCGAGGCAACGTCACCCTGGTCCCGTCCGAGGCGGCACCGAGATTCGATTTCCGGCCCTTGACCACGGTCGATGTCGGCCGAGCCGAGGGCGGCGATTTCCGCAAGATCGACGAACTTCGCGAGATCGACGACGACGAGAGCCGGGTCTCGGAAGTCGCGACGCTCGACGAGGTCGCGAGACTACCAGCGTCGAACATCGGATTCTGATCACGCATCGACGAGGAAGTCCAGGACGGCGAACCGGCGGAGGCCGAGCCTGAGGCGGAACGGGGGGAGGCGATCACTCGGAGCCAGTCTTCCAGAGCCCAGGCCAGTTCGTTGGGGGTCTGATAGCGATTATCGGGGCGTTTTTCGAGCATCTTGGTCAGGATTCGACCCAGGCTCGAATGCACGTCGGGACGGATCACCGAGATCGGAATGGCCGACCGGGTCTGGTGAGCCAGCAGCCGCTCGGTCAAGGTCCCCTTGGCGAACGGCGGGTCGCCGCTGAGCAAGAAATAGAAGGTGCAGCCGAGGCTGTAGATATCGGACCGGATATCGACGTTGTGGCTATCGATGGCCTGTTCGGGCGAGAGATAATCGACCGTCCCGAGCATCCGTTCGTCGTGGACGCGGGTCAGACCGGCTTCTCCCTCGTTCTCTTGCGGAATGGATCGGACCAACCCGAGGTCAAGCACCCGGACAACGCCATCCTGCCCAAGCAGGAGATTCGCCGGCTTGATATCGCGATGGATCATTCCCGCCTGGTGGGCATGTTCCAGACCGCAGGCCGCTTGACGGATCAGCCCCGCCGCGATGTCCGGGGCCAGCGGACCCGATTTCTCGACCAGATCCTGAAAGCTCGACCCTTCGAGGTATTCCATCACGAAGTAATGGTAATCCCCTTCCTGGCCGACGTCGAAGCCGCGAATGATGTTCGGATGATCGAGCCGGACCACCGCGCGAGCCTCGCGATAAAACCGCTCGAGAAAGCTCGCTTCGTCCACCAGAGCCTTGGGAAGGACCTTCAAGGCAAACTTCTTGCGGAGCAGAATATGTTCCGCCTCATAGACCGAACTCATGCTTCCGCTGGCAATCAGGCGCTGAAGCTTGTACTTGCCGAGGAAAAAGCCCGAACTGACACCACTGAGAAGCTTCTCCGACTGCCAGTTGGTCAACGCGCCATGGCCAACCAGCCTCGAAGCGAGAGCATGGGTGTCCTGCGATCGACCCATCGCCGACACTTCGCCGAGCATCGAATCGAGCAGGTCAGGATTGACCAGCCGCGATTCCTTGGCAACCGACACGAACTCATTTAAGGTCAATGCCATGTCCGTGAGCGAGGCGTGCCGGATCGTCCGTTCATCGGGGTTTCCGGTTCCTCGGCGGGTCTCCCTGAGGCATGATCGTTGTTGAGCCGCGTGACCAAATCACCGCAAAGTCAAACCGAGCCCGAACAACTCACGAACATGGCGAACTCAACAAGCATGACCCATGTTTCCCAATCGACCCCAGTTAACGATTTTATTCTCGTTATTGGGTTCCGAAATGTTGCGAATCGGAAACATTGGGTGAGTGCCTGGGGATGTCAGCCACGTTTTCGAGGAGTGGTCGATCCGATTCTGCGCGGGAGTCTGTGACCGAGATCTGG
>JAJYCH010000437.1 GCA_021778575.1 Planctomycetota bacterium | reverse complement strand
CGATCCTGGCCTCGCTGGCGGCCGACCGGGTGCTGATCGCCTCGTTCTGCAATGTCGGGGCGACCGTCGAGGCCCTCAAGCGCGATGGTCGACCGATCCACCTGGTCTGCGCCGGGACCGACCGCGAGATCAGCCTCGAAGACTCGATGCTCGCCGGCTCGATCGCCCAGACGATTGACACCTGGGCCTGGGAAGCAACCGAGGCCAAGCTGGCCGAGGGGGTCGAGAACTTCGACCCGAACCTTCCCGAGACCTTGCTGTCCAACGATGCAGCCGAGATCGCCGCGACGCTCTGGCGCGAGACCGAAGCGATGATCGAGGAAGGGTACTCGCTCGCCGACGCCCTGAGCGACGGCAAGGGGGGGCGACGAGTCCTGGAACTTGGCCTCGATGCCGATATCGAGGATGCCGCCGAGATCGACCGCTTCCGGTTCGCCGCCGAACTGCTCCGCGACCCGTTGCGGATTGTCCCCGCCAGTGATGGAACCGGTCCCAGGCTCCGGCTGGTGGGGTTCTGAGTCAGAGGTATCGTCCGGCAGAAGCCTGCCCGACCGGGAATTCAACGACAATCAAAATAAGGGTGGGCCACTGCCAAGGTCATGCCCTTCGAAGAAAGGCCAACGAACGATGGACATGGACAAGCTGGTTTCGCTCTGCAAGCGCCGAGGGATCATCTTCCCGTCGAGCGAGATCTACGGCGGCCTGAATGGCTTCTGGGATTACGGCCCGCTCGGGGTCGAGCTGAAGCGGAACATCAAGGACGCCTGGTGGCGCGACAACATCACCCTTCGCGACGACATGGTCGGCATCGACTGCTCGATCATCATGAACCCGAAGGTCTGGGAAGCCTCGGGGCACGTCGGCGGGTTCAGCGACCCGATGGTGGATTGCCGCGAGACCAAGGAACGCTACCGGGCCGACCAGCTCCATGTCTTCCGTTATGACCTGGCGGCGATCTCCGAAGGACGGGTCCAGATCTTTGCCGTCGCCCTGACCGGAGGAACCGTCGACGACGCCCGAGGCTCGCTCAGCGACCGGATGACGAACCTCTCCCGCAAAGGACACCTGCCGATCAAGCTCAAGGATCTTCCCGAGCCCGAGGTCGTCGAGTTCCTCTCGGTCCCCGTCGCCGATCGCGACGGGATTGTCGGACCGTCCGCCACCAAGCCCGGCACCCTGACCGAGCCCCGCAACTTCAACCTGATGTTCGAGTCCCACGCCGGGGCGATCGCCGACGAGGCCAACAAGGTCTACCTCCGTCCCGAGACCGCGCAGGGGATCTTCGTCAACTTCAAGAACGTGGTCGATACCGGCCGGGTGAAGATTCCGTTCGGGATCGGGCAGATCGGCAAGAGCTTCCGGAACGAGATCAACCCCCGGAACTTCATCTTCCGGTCCCGTGAGTTCGAGCAGATGGAGATCGAATTCTTCTGCCGACCCGACGAGGCCGCCGAGTGGTACGCCTACTGGCGGAAGACCCGGTTCCAGTGGTACATCGACCACGGGATCAAGTCCGACAAGCTCCGTCTCCGCGACCACGACCCCGACGAGCTGGCGTTCTACTCGACCGCCACGGCCGACATCGAGTACGAATTCCCGTTCGGCGTCAGCGAGCTCGAAGGGATCGCCCACCGGGGCGACTATGACCTTGGCCAGCACCAGAAGTTCAGCGGCAAGGATCTGACTTACTTCGACGAGGAGAAGAAGGAACGGTACTTGCCCCACGTCATCGAGCCCTCGGCGGGAGCCGATCGCGCGACCCTGGCGTTCCTCTGCGAGGCGTACCAGGAAGACGAGGTCGGCGGCGAGACCCGGACCGTCCTGAAGTTCCACCCCCGGCTGGCCCCGATCAAGGCGGCCGTGTTCCCGCTGGTCAAGCGCGACGGGATGCCGGAGATGGCCGAGAAGCTCTATCGCGACCTGAAGAAGCACTTCAACGTCTTCCAGGACGAGAAGGGTGCGATCGGCCGCCGCTACCGCCGACAGGACGAGGCGGGAACCCCGTTCGGAATCACCATCGACGGCCAGAGCATCACCGACGGCACCGTCACCTTCCGCGACCGCGACAGTTGCCGCCAGTGGCGCGTGCCATCAGCCAACGCGGTCCAGGCGCTCCGCGACCTGCTCGAAGGTCAGGCCGTCCCGGGCGGAGAATCCGAGGGACAAGCGTGATGAAGCCCTGCATCAGCCAGGCGACCACCCTGAGCACGCCGTTCGAGGTCGACGTGCCCACCTACGCGCTGGCCGGGTGGTCGGCCGTCGAGCTCTGGTTGACCAAGCTGGAGACCTATCTCCAGAACCACTCGGTCGCCGAGGCAAAGACCCTGCTGGTCGACCACCAGCTCCAGCCGGTCGCCGCCGCGTCGCAAGGGGGCTTGTTGTTGTCGCAAGGGCTCGAACGATCGACCCACTGGGACCTGTTCCGGAGCCGGCTCGACCTGCTCCGCGAGCTCGTAGTTCCCACGATGATCGTCGCGGCCGACTTCGTGACCGACCTTGTCCCGGAAGACTACGGCCGGGCCGTTCAATCGCTGGCCGAGGCGGGCGAACTGGCTCAGGCCGCCCAGGTCCGGCTCGCCTTCGAGTTCCAGAAGGGGTCGAAGTTCTGCTCCAGTCTCGACACCGCGCTGGCCCTGATCGCACAGGCCGGGGCGAAGAACATCGGGGTCTGCCTCGACCTGTTCCACTACTACACCGGGCCGAGCAAGTTCGAGGACCTGGGCTATCTCTCGACCGCGAACCTGGCCTGGGTGCAAGCGTGCGACCTGGCGGGCGTCCCTCGCGAGCTGGCGGGGGATGGCGACCGGATCTTTCCGGGCGAAGGGGATTTTCAGCTCGACCCGATTCTCGACCATCTGGTCACTCTCGGATATGAAGGGTATGTTTCCCTGGAGGTCCTGAACCCGCAACTCTGGTCGATCGCGGCCGAGCGGGTCGTCGACGCGGGACGGCAGTCGCTCGAACGACTGCTCGGTTCTCGATCGACACCGGAACGCCAGCCTTCGTGGGGTCTGTCGTGAGCCTGAGCGTAGTGGCCATCCAACCACCGGCGGCGATCTACCGCGAAGAACAACGCTTCGGCTGGTGGGTCTACGCGCTGATGCTCTTGATGGTCGGCATGGCCTGGGCACTGTTCGAGGGGCGGGGGCTGATCCGCCCGGGGATCTTTGGCCAGCGTGCCCAGCAGCTTTTCTTCGCCGTCGCGGCGGGAATGTCGCTGCCGATCGTCTTCATGCTCGGGGTGCTCCGGATGACGACGATCGTCACCCCGGCCGACGTCCGGGTCTGGTTCGGCTTCTTCCCGACCTACCGGCGGTCGATCTCGATGATCACGATCGCCCGGGTCGAGGTGGTCCAGTATCGGCCGATCGCCGACTACGGCGGCTGGGGAATCCGGATCGGTCGCGACGGCGAACGAGTTCTCAACGCCCGAGGCAACCGAGGGGTCCGGTTTCATCTGATCGACGGATCAAGAATCCTGATCGGCAGCCAGAGACCCGAGGAACTCGCCCTGGCCGTCGAAGGAGCCCTCCGAACCCGTCGATAGTTCGGCTCGGGACTTGGGACTGAGGACTCGGGACTCAGTCCTCAGTCCTCAGTCCCGAGTCCTCTAAACTCCCAGAACGCGGTCGCGGGCTTTTGCTTCCCAGCGGGCGACGACTTCGCCGTTTTCGATGACGTAGGCCCAGGTGTGCAGGGCACAGGTGGGACAGATGTGAGTGGGAATCGCCAGAAGCGGCGTTCCCGGCTCCAACTCGTCCGCCGATGGGGCTTCGACGACCAGGTGCTCCTCGCTCTGGCCTCCGAGGGTTGACTCGGCAATTCCCAGAAGGGTCAGTCGGGGACCGACCGGGTCGGCGGCGACCGCCTTGTGGCCCAGGTCGAGACAGATTCGGCCCGGCCGGGGTTGGCTGACAACCCGGCTCAACAGCAAGGCTGCCGGAGTGAACGGGAGGTCGGGGAACTTCTCCAGATAGCCGGCATCGTGGAAGACGCAGGTCCCGGGCGAACACTCGACGCCCGGCGTCTTGTCCCTCGCGTGGATCGGGAACGTGGGGGTTCCGCCCAGGACCAATCGAGGGACAGGCAAGCCGGCGGCGAGCAACCGGTCGCGGAGAGCGTGAACCGCCGCGATTCCGGGCTCGGCCGAGCGTTGGCGGTCGGCCGGGTCGAAATCGCGGATCTGGCCATCATAGCCTTGCAGACCGTCCGGCGTCAGGTTGGGCAAGTCGGCGACCAGTTGATAGAGCTCGAACGCCGGGTCGCCGGGGGCGATACCGGTCCGACCCATGCCGATTTCAAGGTCAACCAGGACCGGCGTCGGCCGATCGGTGTGCGCCAGCGCTTCGGAGAGACGACGGGCCGACGTGGGATGGTCGACCGTGGCCCGGAAGATCGTTTTCGGATAGACCGCGATCAATCGGGCGAACCGGGCCAGGTTCGGGCCGACGATCGGGTAACTGATCAGGACGTCGAGACCGCCCGAGGCCGCGACCATCTCGGCCTCGGCGATCGTCGCGCACTTGTGCTTGTGGATGCCCAGCGACTCGGCCAGGTGAATCAGCCCGGGCATCTTGTGAGTCTTGACGTGCGGGCGCAGCCGGTCCGCTCCGCCGGCCATCTCGATCATCGTGGCCAGGTTACGCTTGACCATGTCGAGGAAGATCACCAGCGACGGGCTGAGTAGTTCCTCGGGTCGGTTGATCGGGTAACGCGCGTCGATCATCGGCCGGCTTTCTCCGAGACGGGGGGGAGCAACCCGACCACGGCGGCGGTCATCGCCTTGACACCGGTCCGGAGGCTGGCGGGAGCGTCGGGATAATAAAGGGCCGAGTGCAGCGAGGGCAAGGTCTCCCCCTTGGCCATGACCGACGCCGCCCGACCGGGCGGAATCGTCCCGAGCCGGAACATGAAAGTCGGCACGCCCCCTTGACCGAACAGGCCAAAGTCCT
>JAJYCH010000436.1 GCA_021778575.1 Planctomycetota bacterium | reverse complement strand
TTTTATTATCGCAATATGTTTACAGTTAAAATATCGTTCCCACAACTGGGATGCAGGCTGGGTCAAGACCCAGCCGACGACTACAACGGAATCCCGAGCCGGGCGAATCTCGGGAAGTTAATAACGGACTGTTCCTTTGGGCGCGCAAAACGATCGTGGCCGGGCTCGGTTCCGGCTGGTTTTCCTCCGATTTGTCGACTTGTGGTCGGCTCAGCGACCTCGACCGATCGAGATCGGCACGTCAACGGACGCTCGGGACCCTCCCTGGGGTGCCTCGAAGCGGGGATCAGGCCGATCGTGGAAGCCCGGCATGGTCATTTCGGGGTGCCTGGCGTCGAACTCGACGGCCGGATTCTTCTGATCCAAAAACGAACCCAATTCCTGCTGGTCCAGCTCCGCCCGCGGGTCCGGATGGGTCGCTTTCAACTCCTTCTCGACCAGTCGTAACTCCTTCAAGGCCCGAAAGAAACCTCTTTCGGCCGCGGCTTCATAGCGGCGGGCCAGGATCACTTCCTTCGAGGCGTCGACAGCCGCCAGTCGCGCCGCGTCCTCGCGGAACAGGGTCGCGGCCGCCTCATCAACCTCGTCGGGGATCTCGCATTCGAACATCGCCTGGCTCGCCCGGTCGGCGACGGCGATCATCTCGGCCTCGGCGCAGCGTTCCATCCGGACCGACAACGTCGCCACGCGACGGATCAGCGTCAGGCCGAGCAACCCCGACGGTTGGAGTTCCTCGCGGAACACCGCGAACCGCCGTTCGACCTCCGCCGCCTCCTCGATGGGCAGGACAACGCCATCGCCGGTCATCCCGTGTTTGTACGAATTTTGACGCGATCGTTCCTTGCCTTCAACGGTCTTCGGGCCGGTGCTCTTGAGGCTATTGGCTTTGTTGGCGCGGATCTGAGCTTCGGAAGCGCCCATGAGGATGGTCCTTCGAACGGTGGGGATGAGGTTTCAACGACCGTTCGATATATTCAGGACCGCGCGAGGTGATTGAACCACCTTTCTCAACGAAAACGGAAAGAATGGAGAAATCGTCCCGAGGCTCACGACGGATTCCCCGGTGGTGCAATCTGCCGGATCTTCGCGTAAAGCGACAGGACATTCTGATCTCCGTAAAATGTGTTGACCGCATTTGAAAAAGTGGAATCTATCCGGGCCGGATTTCAGAACGTAAGATACAGCGCGGCAGGGAGCCGAATCGCCAAATGGCCCACGAGCAGAGGGAGAGGCTCACGCGCCGATGCGTCAGGCGTTCGATCACGCATGAAACACCCGGACCAGATCTATCGCCGTTACCAGGATCTCCAGGCCTACGTCGATTGGACCGACGAGGACGCGCTGCGGGTCCACGACCTCGCACCGCTGCTCGAACCCCACCTGTCGGACCTGGTTGAAGATTTCTATGCCGAAATCGACCGGCATCCCGATGCCCGGAAGGTTTTCACCGGCGGTCAGCCCCAGATCGATCGACTCAAGGGTGCCCTTCTGGCCTGGCTCCGAGACCTGCTCACCGGACCTTACGACCGGGCCTATGTCCTCCGACGCTGGCAGGTCGGGGCCCGGCACGTCGAGATCGGCCTCGATCAGGTTTATACCAACGCGGCGCTTTCCCGGCTCCGCGACGGCCTGGTCCGGCTCCTGGGCGATTCCTGGCCCGGCGATCGTCAGAGCCTCGTGGCGACGATCCGGTCGATCAACAAGCTCCTCGACCTCGACCTGGCCAAGATCAACGACGCTTACCAGGCCGAGTTCGGTTCGCGACTTCAGGCGTCCGAGCGGCTGGCCTCGCTCGGTCAGATCGCCGGCGGCGTCGCCCATGAGCTGCGTAACCCCCTCAACGTGATGAGAACTTCCCTCTACTACCTGAACAATGTCGGTTCCGCCTCGCCGGAAAAGCGTGCCGAGCACATGCGGCGGATCGAACGGAACGTGGCCCGCGCCGATGAGGTGATCACGACGCTGACGAACTTCGCGAGGGTCCCCGAACCGGAGTCGAGGTCGTTCTCGGTCGAGTCCTGCGTGTCCGAGGTCCTGGAAGAGAACGCCGTGCCCGACGGGATCGAGGTCATCATCGACATTCCCGCCGATCTGCCCCCGGGCCTGGCCGATCGCGACCAGATCCGGATCGTCCTGGGCAACCTGATCCGCAACGCGGTGGATGCCATGCCATCGGGAGGACGGCTGACGCTCTCCGGCCGACGGGGCGAGGAGGGCCTGGAAGTCGTCGTGGCCGACACCGGCGTCGGGATCGCTCCCGCCGACCTGGGCCGGGTCATGGAGCCATTGTTCTCGACCAAGGCACGAGGGATGGGATTGGGATTGGCCCTGTCGCGCATGATCCTTGAGAGAAATCGCGGCGGTCTGAGCGTGGTCAGTGAACCGGGTCGGGGAAGCAGGTTCACCGTCCGGCTGGTGGTCGCCACCTCCGAAGGAGAGATCCCTCAATGACGAACCACTTCCCCTCCATCCTGCTGGTGGATGATGACAAGGATATCTGCGAGAACATGGCCGATATCCTCGTCGACCTCGGTTTTCGCGTCGACATGGCTCATGAGGGACGCGCGGCCTTGAAGCTGGTCCGAGAGCGACCCTATGACCTGGCGCTCCTGGACCTGAAGATGCCCGGCATGGACGGACTGACGCTCTACCGCGAGATCAAGAAGGTGCAGGCCGGGATCGTGGCGTTGCTGATCACGGCTCATGCGGGCGGTTCCACGACCCAGGAGGCGATCGACGCCGGGACCTGGCGAGTCCTGCCCAAGCCGGTCGACGTGGCGAGGCTCCTGAGCCTGCTTGACGAGGCATTGAAAAAGCCGCTGATGCTCGTGGTCGATGATGACGCCGACCTCTGCGTCAACCTCTGGGACCTTCTCCACGAACAAGGCTACCGGGTCTGCATCGCCCACGACGGTCGCCAGGCGGCCGAGCGCTTGCGGGATTCGACCCGGGTCGTCCTGATCGACCTGAAGCTCTCCGATCGCGACGGCTCGGAGGTCTTTCGGCAGATCCGTGGGACGAATCCGGCGGCGCGGACCGTGCTCATCACCGGATACCGCGCCGAGACCGAGCCGGTGGTCGAGCAGCTCCAGGCCGAGGGAGCCGACGCCATCTGCTACAAGCCGTTCAACATCCCCGATCTTCTGCAAACCTTGTCGAAACTGGTCAAAGAATAAGGAAGTGTCGGGTCGAACAACCGGGCGGAAGCGAGCGATCCTCGTGAGTGATGTCACTCTGAATATCCTGATCGTCGAGGACGACCCCGACACGCGGGATAACCTGCGCGACATCCTCGAACTGGACGGATACCGCATTCAAGAGGCGGCGACCGCCGCCGGGGCTCTGGAGCGGAACGACTGGTCAACCTACTCGGTCATTCTTCTGGACCGCAAGCTCCCCGATGGGACGGCGTTCGATTTGCTGCCGAAATTAAAGCATTTGGCCCCCGAGGCCAACGTGATCATCCTGACCGGCTACGCCGACGTGGGCGGGGCGATCGAGGCGCTTCGTCTGGGGGCCGTCGATTATCTGCTCAAGCCGATCGATCCCACCGACCTCCGAACCCGGCTCGCTCGGATCGCGGAGCATCGACGGCTTAAGGAGGCGCAGCGCGAGTCGGATCGGTTTGCCCGGACGGTGCTCGACTCGCTGGGCGCGCACATCGCCGTCCTGGATCACTCGGGCATGATCCTGGCCGTCAACCAGGCGTGGCGCGATTTCGCGGCGGCGAACGGGGCTGGTGGCGTGGACGTCTCCGAGGGGACCGACTATCTTCTCACCTGTGCCCGGACATTGGGTGAAGATATTTCCACGGCTCAGGCATTTGCCTCCGGTATTCAGGATGTGCTCAATGGTGATCGCGGCTCCTTCGAGCTGGAATATCCGTGCCATGCTCCCGACCGTCGACGCTGGTTCGTCGGGCGCGTGACCCCCTTCCAGGGGGATGGTTCGCCCAGAGTGGTTGTGGCACATGTCGAGATCACCGAGCGCAAGCTGTCCGAAGAACGGGCCTTGCAGGCCGAGCGGCTGGCCGCGATCGGAGAGATGGTCACGGGGCTCGCCCATGAGAGTCGCAACGCTCTCCAGCGGGGCCAGGCCTGCCTGGAGATGCTCGCGCTGGAGGTGCCCGATCGTCCCAGGGCCAGGGATCTCGTGTTACGGCTCCAGAAGGCCCAGGACGACCTCTCACACCTTTACGAAGACGTGAGGGACTACGCGGCCCCCATCCAGCTCCGACTCCGGGTCTGCAATCTGGTCGAAGTCTGGCAAGCCGCCTGGATCGACCTGGAGTCGATCCGAAGCGGCCGGGTCGCCGTGCTTCACGAAGTCAACGAGGTTCTGGACCCTCAAGGTCTGATCGACGCCTTCCGGCTGGGCCAGGTTTTCCGGAATCTGCTGGAGAATGCATTGGCGGCATGCCAGGACCCGGTCATGATCGAGATCCGTTGCGTCCCCGACGATCTGGACGGGCACCCCGCCCTGAAGATCTCCGTCCGCGACAACGGACCAGGTTTCACGCCGGAACAAATGCGGCGAGTTTTCGAAGCGTTTTACACGACCAAGACGAAAGGGACCGGCCTGGGCCTGGCCATCTGCCGACGGATCATCGAGGCCCACAAGGGCCGAATTTTTCTCGGCGATCACCCTGGTCCCGGCGCGGAATTCATCCTGATTCTCCCGAGAGGCAACCCATGAACCGCTCGCTACGTATCGCCGTTGCCGATGATGAGTCGGACATGCAGGAATACTACCGGACGATCCTGCCCATCCTGGGCCACGTGGTCGTCGCCGTGGCCGAGACCGGCCGGGAACTGGTCCAGAAATGCCGGGACCAGCGGCCCGACCTGGTGATCACCGACATCAAGATGCCCGACATGGACGGGATCGACGCGGCCATGCAGATTTACCGCGATGGGCCGATCCCCGTGATTCTCGTCTCGGCCTATCACGACG
>JAJYCH010000435.1 GCA_021778575.1 Planctomycetota bacterium | reverse complement strand
TTGGGCCCAGGCGGAATTGATCAGGCCGAGTTTCATTGGGAGAGGTCCTCTGGCTTCAAGTCGGCGGGTCGGACCGGGTCGATCTCGGGTCGAGGCGGTTCTGGTCCGTCCTGCTCTGTCTTAGCGGAGTCTCCCGGAAACCGCCAGTCTCCACCGCCGGATCAGAGCGGACGATAGAACTGGAGCCCGTTACCGTCGGGGTCGCGGAGATGGAATTCTCGGGTGCCCCAGGGCGTGTCGGCCGGAGCCGACCACGGGCTGGGACCGGGGCTCTTTGCCGCTAGAGGTTGACCTTCGCCAAACTCGCCATAAAGAATGTCGGGATCGAGCACGAGAAACCGGTACGTTGGCCGATCGATCGGATAAGCCCACTGCGACGCATCCTGCCACTGCAAGTGCAGCTCGACGTGATCGCGCCGGATGCAAGCATATTTGGGAGCGAGAGGGTCATCCTGAAACGTGAGCGAGAATCCCAGGGACTCATAAAAATCAATAGAATTCTGAATCTGACTCGACATCAACACCGGATGAACGGCGACGAGTTGATTGGTCACCAGCGCCTCGCATTTCTCGGTTACCATGTCACTCGTGACTGGCTCGACGCTGGACATTTTTTGACTAATTGCCCACCGGGCTCAGAGCGCCGGCCACATCACCGCTGATCAGTGACAGCGCCTGCGCGATGGCGTGGGTCGATCCGAGGGTGAAGCTCCGGACGATCGCGGCTTGCGAGCCGCTGGGCGTGGCGAGCTGGTTGAGCTGGGTTTTCAAGCTCCTGGCGTTATTCCCTTCGATCACCGACTGGATCTGCGGACCGAGGCCCGAGGTCGCCGGATAGCGTGTGAGCGAGGTCGAGATCCGGGTTTCGAGCGACAGAAGTGCCTGGTTGACCTTGGCGTCGAACGCCGCGCGGTTGGCCGACGGGTTGACCTGGCCGGTGGCGTCGGGAGCGAGGAGCGTCCCCTGGACCGCCTGGAAATAGTCGTTCAGGAAGTTCCCGAAGGCGGACCGGACGTCGTTACCCGCCTTGGTCGTCGAGCTGGCCGACGTCGAGGTCGGGTCGGCCAGATAGGTCGCCGGGCCGGTCGATTCGGCAACGGGAACCCGGTTCGTCGGTCGGACCTCTTCGGCCGTCGTCACGATGTTGGGCACCATCGTCGTCAACGGGGTCGTGCCGATGCTCGTGACGTTGGCCAGGTTAAGCTGAAGGCTGGTGGTCGAGAGCGATTGCAACTGACTTTCGAGGCTGGTGGAACCGGGACCGGTGATCGCCGAGACCACCTGGTTGGAGACCGTCGAGGGGGTCGATCCGGTTGTCGACAGGCTCAGAACCAGTTGCTCGGCAAGGGTTTCGAGCGATTTCTCGACGGCCGTGTCAAACGCCGCGCGATTGGCCGAGGGGACGACCACGCCGTTAGGCCCCGGCGCCAGCAAGATGGTGTCGACGGCCTTGATGTAGCTCTGGTCGAACGTGGCGAAGGCGGCCTGGACCTGTGGACTATTGATCGGCACCTGTTTCGGCAGGGCCACGCTGATCCCCGGAATCCCCGAGGGGACCACCACGTTCAGTGTGGTCGGCACGGCCCGGACTTCGAGAGGTTCCGAGAGCCAGGGGCGAAACGCGCGAAGGAGTCGTCTCATGTCGGTCTCTCCGATGTCGATATTCATCCCAGGCTCGGCTGGTACCGCTCGGCCTCGTCGCCTCGTGGTTCTCTGATTGAACCACGAAACCGTGAGTGGCAGCAACCACCCAGCAGCCTCACCCTCAGGAAGTTTACCTCGTCGGCAGCCTGGACAACGTAAACGATTGTGAATCGGGGGTGAGGCAGCCCCGACCCGGTCAGACGGCTTCGGGGTCGAATCGTGGTTTGACGATCCCAACGATGGGCTCGGAGCGGACTTCGCGGGTCGCGAGGACTGTTCCGCAGATCATCCCGGTCATCCCCACCGCGCCGGCGGCGGCGGCCAGGGCATAAGCGACACTCCCCCCGAAACAAACGCGAAGAAGAACCCGGCCCCGACAATATAGCTGGTGGTCGCGTAGCACTGGTGGGCCAGAGACTTTTCTTGATCCGAGCCATCATCCGACATGGTCCGGGCTGTCTTCGCCTTGATCTTGGCTGTTTCCGGATCACCAGGAAGCGGCTGACCCAGTTCCAGAGCCTTCATCCGCTCGGTATGGGTCAGCGTTCGCTCTCGCCGGTAATACAGAAAAGAGCCAAACATCCAGAACAAGACGACCAGGAAAACAGCGCAAATAATCGCCAAGTTTATCGTGCTGGTGTCAGTTGACATGATCGCAACCTCTTGTGACTGCCGGGAATCGCTCGGACCCATCGTGGCGGTTCGGATGATTGATCAGAACAGATCCAGAGGCGATGATCCAGCAAATTCGTCATGCGGTGCGATCAATTTGCCCATTTCGCCGCTGCGAGCAAACAACCGACCTCGGTCAGGAAACCACCTGGGGCGTTGACGTAGAAGGTCCACCGGCCATGAGTCTCCTTGGGTGGCTCGACATCGAGCCCATCGGCGATCATCTGCGAGTGAATTTTGTCAACTTCCTCGCGAGTCTCGAGGAAGAAACCGATGTGAAAGTCCTTGTGGTACTCGACTTCTGTTTTTCGGTCGAAATGGCTGAGATTGAAGATCATCCCGCCTTCATCCTTCATAATGACCAGAGCACCTTTGCCCAGTTCAAAGGTGGTAGTCATCCCAAAATACCTCGCAAAGAAGTCGCGCGACGCGGCGACGTCATCTACAGGAAGGTTGATATGATTGAGCTTCATGGACATCCGATCCTTCCAGAAGTATTGAGGTATGGCAGAATATTCTGGATCGTGACGCAAGTTGAGAATCTTGGTAATTTCAGAAGTTTAATATTGACACTTCTCGCTGAACACCACCTGGCATTGAGCACTCGTTCCCACGGTCCTCCGTGGGAATGCCGTCCGGGACGCTCCGCGTCCTCTTCCGAACGATGAGGCCGCATCACAGACGACGCAGAGCGTCGAAGACTGCATTCCCACGCGGGAGCGTGGGAACGAGGAAGACGTGACGTCCGATCTGTGGTGGAGTTCAGCGAGAAGTTTCTTAATATTTGCGGGTTCAGGATACGTGGTAAATTGCGAGAATACTGGCTTTTGCCTGGTTTTCGACTCGCTCGCTCGCACGTCAAGGCAAGTCTTTGACACGAAAACAGCGTCTTCATTTAACGAGATGCTGCCTATAAAAAACTGTACAGTATGCTTGTGTAAGCAAGCGACAGGACGTCTCATCACTCCGCCCGCCAGCGCTTTGGTGGCGCTCCGTCGAACCGGCCGGCGGGGGGGCTGAATTTGATTCCCACCTGCCAGAGCAGATCGGGCTGGTGCTTGGCCAGCAGGTACTTCATCACCACCTCGTCCGATGGTGGCATCCCGGGGTCCTGGAAGACCACGCAGAGTCTTGCCTCGGCCCGGTGGGTCTTGGCGTCCCAGACCTCGATCAAGCCGTGTGGTCGTCGAGGAATCCGGTAGAACTTGCCGTTGGTCAGGACCGTCACCCGATCGAACCGGCAGAATTCGTCGAATTCCTTCTTGTCCACGACGTCGCGGACCAGCTCGGCGGCGACCAGTTCGGGGACCCCGGTTTGATAGGCGGCGGCGTCGAGCCGCATTGGCTCGGTCTCGTTGGTTGGTTGCGGGGTGCTCCGGCCTTCGATCACCCGGAAGATTTCCCATTCGACCAGCCGTGCGTATCCCGCCCGCAAGGCGGCGCTGGCGATGACCATCTGCGGGAACGACGCGGCGGCCCGGACCACCTCGTGGGCGAACGCGTTCGCCTCGCGCTGGAGTTTTGTCATCCAGAATCGAGGGGTCTGCGTCCGGTCTTCCTCGGAATAGCGGAACGGTCGAGGGCCGACATCGGGCACGGTGACGTCGGTCTCGGCCCCCTCGCGCTGAAGGTTCCGGAGGACGATGTCGTAGGTGTCTTCACCGCGGACAAACCGTTCGGAGGCTTCCTGGTGCCCCTGGTTCTTGACCCGGACGACTCGATAGCTCGGCCTGGCGAGAAATCGAACCTCGCGAGACCGGGGGTCGACGGCGCATCGGTCGTCGGCGACCTCGATTTCCCAGCGGAGGTAACCGGTACGAATCATGGCGGCGGACCCTTGTCAATCAACCAAGGGGGTCAACCACCCTGAATCGCCGGAACCAGCAGGATTTCCGGGGCCGCCGCGTCAAACTCCCGGATCGGCCGGGTTTGCCCGGGCCCATCGAGCCGGAAGGCCAGCCGCCCGGCGGTGAAATTCTCGGCGAACGCCGTCGCCGCTCCGTCAATCGTCTCGGGCCGGTTCGGATCCCACTCGGCGAGGCAAAGGTCGCCGTGTCCCGTCTTCAAGAGTCGCAACTTCGCCATGGCGTGCTCGCTCCGTCAGAGGCTGGTGATCAGATCATCCCTCAAGCAAAGTCCGGCCAACCGGCCGGGTGCGTCTCATTATAACGATGGGGCCGATCGTCGGGTAGGTTTTCCACCAAAGGCCGCCACCAACGGGCAAAACCCGGCCAATCGTGCCCGGTGGCCGATCGGATGTCGAGCCATGGGTTGAAGTTCCGTGCTTCGGCATTTTTGAAATCGATCCGGTCTCGCTCGCGGATGGTCAGGGCGAGACCTCCACCAATCCACGGATGCACTCGCCACATTCCGATCCCGGAGTAAACATTCACGGAATATCCACAAGAATCTCAACATGTTTTATCAATCGAGGTGTATAAGGTTCGGACCCCGGTTGGAGAACTAGCAAGGAATTCCTCGATGATAAGAATGAGACAAATGTTATTAATTGGCATGTTTTCGTTGTTCGCGGTGACGGGATGCTCGTTCGAGCCATCACGTTACGCGGTCAGCGGGACGGTGACGATCGATGGAGCGCCGGCTCCGTACGTGGTGGTGACATTTCATCCGGGTTCGCCAGACTCGATCTTCGG
>JAJYCH010000434.1 GCA_021778575.1 Planctomycetota bacterium | reverse complement strand
CTTGCCGCTGGCCCGGTCGCTGGCCAAGCCGTTGAAGCTGATCTTCACCCAGTGGAAGGACGAGTTCGAGTCGGCCGCCTGTCTGGCGCTGGTCGAGGCCGCCCGGTCGTTCGACCCGGCACGAAACATCCAGTTCGCCACCTTCGCCCGCTTTCGAATCCGTGGGGCACTGGTCGACGTGGGGCGAGGCATGGGGCTCTCGGGATGGGAATCCGATCCCGAAGACGCGCCGGGGGTGGTCACGCTGACCCCGTACAACGAGGAGCATGGAACCGTCCTGATCGCCGTCAACCCGCCGCCCGTCGGCGCCGAGTTCGAGGATATCGACTCCGTCGAGCACTGGCTCCGCAAGCTCCCCAAGAAACATGCCTCGGTTTGCCGGATGCAGTATCTCTACGGCAAGACCCAGACCGAGATCGCCGGGATTCTGGGATGCTCGCAAGCCGAGGTGACCCGGCTCCACAAGAAGTCGATCGAGCTGCTGTCCGACCCCTACGATGCCGAAGGACGCGTCAATCAGCGCCCCTGGCGTCGTCGGCGGACCAATCGCAAGCCGGCGACCGTGCCGGTCGAGGGGGCGAACTCCTGTCCCGTCGTCGCCTGATCGTCTCGCGATATGGCTGGTCAATGACGGTTGATTCGCGGGGTCAACTGCCCCCCTTCGTGGGTGGAACCCACTCCAGGTGATTGTCCTCAAACGATTTACGTAGGATGGGATTTGCCCATCATTCCCACTCGACAACGTACTGCTTTTCTTCTGTTGAATTCACGGGAAAGGGAACGAACATGCTTGTCTTGAAGCGAAAAGAAGGGCAATGGGTCGAGGTCACGCATCGATCGGGAGACATCTTGCGGGTCCGGGTCTGCCAGATCGAGCCGGGGCAGCCGGGGCATCTCAACCTCGCCTTTGACGACAGCGCGCGGAACTTCGAGATCGAACGTCCCGAACGCAAGCACAAGATCGCCGAGGCCCCGCCGAGCCTGTCGGCCTGATGGCGATCCACGACCTCGGATTGGCGAACTTGTGGTGGAAGTCGCCAATCCGAGTTCGTCGAGCTGTCAAACCAGGGCCGAGGCCAGCAAGCCGTTGGCAGCCGGCACTGTTTCCACCGAGCGGATCAGCGCGATCTCGGTGCAGTTGGGGAAGAGAGGGCAGCGGACGCACTCGTTCCAGATCTTGTGCGGCAGTTCCGCCTTGTCGATCTGGTGAAACCCGCAGCGCTCGAAAAAGTCGGCGACGTAGGTCAATGTGAAGACGGTCTTGATTTCCAGTTCGGCGGCCGAGGCCCAGCACGCTTCCACGAGCTTCCGGCCGACCCCTTGACCCTGCGTGTTCTCGGCGACCGCCAGGCATTTTAGCTCGGCCAGATCTTCCCAGAAAACATGCAGCGCCGCGCAACCGATCACCCGTCCCTGATCATCGACCGCCACGAAGAACTCGCGGATCGACTCGTATAGCTCACCCGGCGACCGTCGGATCATCAATTTCCGATCGGCGAAGGTCCGGATCAACTCCTGAATTGACGGAACGTCACCAACTCGAGCGGGGCGAATGTTCAATCGAGGGACCCCCAAACCCCGGCTTTGACCCCGGGCGATCTTGCCTCGACTCGCGAGCTTCGCGGAGCATCCGCGTCCTCGAAAGTCAAACGTGAAGGACCATTCTAGAGTCCAGGTCGACCAAATCAAGGCCGCGAGAACCAACTTCTTTCGTGAAAATCGCGACCCGTTTTGTGGGAGATCCGTCCCGGATCAGGGATGATCTGGCTCCCGACTCTGGTTATTTCTGGATTGTGTCGACCGGGTTCCGCGCGGTTGCCGCCGTCGGCTTCGACGGCTGCTCGACCAGTCGTCGCGGCAGGACCCGGTCGCGATAGAATTCTTCCATGTGGCGATAGTCGGGGCCTCGCGAGACCTCGACGAGTCCGAAGTTGCGATCGATCTCGGCGCTGGCTTGTTCGAGTGTCCAGTGGCAATAGAGCAGGCGGTAGGCCATCTGGGCCATCGATGCGCGGTTGATCCCGTGGTGGCAGTGGAAATAGACCGGCTGATTTTTGGGGTCGGCGATGACGGCGGCGGCGGCTTCGAGCTGGTCGGAGATTCCGGCTCGATCATTGAGCCCTCGAAGGTCGACGATCGGGACGTGGACCCACTTCACACCCATTTCCTGGGCAAGGGCTTGCTCTTGCTGGGGCAGGGCGTGCTCGGGGGGGTGAGCGAGGGCGACAATCGTCTTGATCTTGTAGTCACGGATCAGCCGACGCATGGGCCAGGGCTTTTGCCAGGCCCCTCGGTAGATCCGACCCGGTTCGACGACGGCGAATCGGTCGGCGAAAACGTAGTCGTGCCCGTGTCGCCAGATCTGCTCCACGACCAAGGTCAGGAGCCCGACGGCGAGCGCCACTCTGGCCCATTTTCGTCGAGCGGTCATCGTCGCGGACTCCATTGCTTTGCGGTCGAATGATCAACGGGGCGACGACCGGATCGTTCCGCGATCGGGATGCTAGCAAGCCGCCTGTTCGCGGGCAAGCTCGGTCGGGGTCGCTCCCCTTACAGAAGTTAAAATCGGTCGTCTGAGTGGTTCGGGTTGAAGGAAGCTTGCCAACTGTTTCACTTTTTGGCGTCGCCAAGGTGGAAGGAATCGCTAAGATGCCAGCCAAGTCGTGGCAAACCGGATGATGAATCCGTCGTTTGCCGGGCGACCCGAGGGCTCCAGTCCGGTCCTTGAAACCGAGGTCAGCGCACGATGACACCTCGACAGATGCTCTGGGTATTGATTCTCGGCTCGGCGGCGTTGCGCCTGGTCTGGGCGGCAAGTTTGGGTCCGGGAACCGACGAGGCCTATCATTACCTCTTCGCGGTGCATCGCGACTGGAGTTACTTCGACCATCCGCCAATGCTGGCGGTGGTCGAGTCGATCGGTCTCTTGCTCTCCGGCGGAGTGGTTTCGACGTTCACGCTCCGGCTGGGTTTCATCGGTCTGTTCGCGGGTTCGACCTGGCTGATGGCGCGGTTGACCTCGCGGTTTTTTGGCCCTCGGGCGGGATTTTTCGCCGCCTTCGCCCTGAACGTGGCCGCTTATTACACGGCGGCGGTCAGCAGTTTCGCGTTGCCTGACGGCCCGCTCCTGTTCTTCTGGCTCCTGACGCTGGAGCGGCTCGCGGCGGCGTTTGAAACTCCCAAACGGCTGGGGCCGTGGATCGGTGTCGGGCTGGCCTGGGGATGCGGGCTTCTGAGCAAGTACCACGCGATCTTCTTGCCGATGGGTGCGTTCACTTACATCCTGATGGATTCGACCGCTCGGAAGGTCTTGCTCAAGCCGGGTCCGTACCTGGCGGTGGTGATCGGGTTGCTCGTCTTCTCGCCGGTGATCGGCTGGAATGCGACGCATGGCTGGGCGTCGTTCGCGTTTCAAGGGGGGCGAGCGGTCGGGAAGCTCGGGTTCCGGTTCGACACCCTGGCCTCGGCGATCGGCGGTCAGGCGGCTTATCTGTTTCCCTGGATCTGGTTCGCCTTGATCGTGTTGCTGGTGAAGGTTGGCCGGAACTTCTATCGGGGGGCGACGGCCGCCGAGCGGTTCTTGATCTGTCAGTCGGTGGTCCCGCTGGCGGCGTTCACGAGCGTGGCCTGCTTGCGGCCGGTCTTGCCGCACTGGACGCTGGTGGGCTATCTGTCGCTGTTCCCGCTTCTCGGCAGGCTCTGGGATTTGAACTTCTCGCTCTATCCCGGCTGGATGAAGCGGCGGTTGACGGTCGCGGCGATCGTGCCGGTCGCCATCGCCGGATTCCTGTACGTCGATTATCGGACAGGTTTTCTCCAGCGGGTCGGGGTCTCGGCGAAGGTTGACCCCACGGTCGATATGTACGGCTGGGATCAGGTCGCGGCCGAATTGGGGCGTCGGGGACTTCTGGACGATCCGAATCTTTTCCTGTTCAGCCGGAGCTGGTTTACCAGCGGCCATCTGGCCTTCGCGACCCGGTCGAGCGGTGTTCCGGTCCTCTGTTATAACCACAAGGATGCCCGGAGTTTCGCCTTCTGGAGCCGTCCCGACGAGTGGGTCGGCCGCGACGGGATTCTGGTCACGGTCAACGAGCGGAACAGCTACGTCCCGGCGTGCTATGACCGATTTTTCGAGAAGATCGAGCCGATCGGCGAGTTCACGACCAACCGAGCGGGCGGGCCGATCCGCCAGATCCGGCTGTTCCGCTGCTCGCGACAACTCGTCGCCTTTCCGTTCTTGCCGGGTCAGCCGGACAGCGAGAAGGCCCGCGTTGCCGGAGATCAGCCCGGTCCGTCGGACCCCGTCGTTCGTTGAGGCGTCTCGGGTCGCGTCGTGGGGTGTCTCGCGGTTAAGATGATCGGGGTGACAGGACCGTTCCGTTCGGCTCGAAGATCGGCAAACCGCCATGAGCAGGTCTCGACGCCCTCGTTCGCGACGATCCGGACGTCTTCATCGGCGGCGACCGGCTCTGGTATCCGGTCGAGGGGATAACCAGACCCGGCAGGCTCCCGCTATGCTGGTGGTCTAGCGACCAACCATTCCGAGAGTCGTCCCGCGTCAAGCGTGACCCGACCTGGTTAGAATGGATCGACGCGGGATGCTCCCGTGTCGTGTTGGGGTCCGAGGAGCCGAGCCAGTCATGGAAATCGAGACCACCCTCTTCGCGGACCGACCAACAGGGCCTGCGTCCAAGGTGGTTGGCCTCTACCTGATGCTCCTCCGGCGGAACCTCGAGCATTTTTTCCCCGACGCGCAGCTCGACCTCGGCGGCGACCGGAGCTTCATCCACGTTGATGACCTGGTTGAGGGAAACCGATTCCGGGTCGAGCAAGAGCCCGACGGGATCGGCATGGTGATCGAGTGGCTCAAGTCGCGTTTCCTGCTGATGCCGGGCAGTCCGACGCCGTTTCTGCCGGCCGAGCGAAAGCTGATCGAGGTGATCGTCGGGATTCTCGACCAGCGGTTCTACGCGCTC
>JAJYCH010000433.1 GCA_021778575.1 Planctomycetota bacterium | reverse complement strand
GGTCGGGGTCGGTCCGCGAACATGTCCAGCGGCTCGGGCGAATCCTGCGAAAATCGGGCGACAAGGAAGCCTTGCTTTACGAGGTCGTGACTCGCGGAACCGCCGAGGAATTCACCTCGAACCGCCGTCGTCAACACAGCGCCTACGGTGGCGATTGATCAGGCGAGCGAGGCCGGGAATCATTGATGACGAACCTGATTCTGTTGATCTGCGTGGCTTCGACCTGGTTCATGACCGGATTGATCTGGTTCGTTCAAGTCGTCCATTACCCGCTGTTCGATCGGGTCGAGGAAATCGCCTTCAGTCGGTATCATTCGGACCATACGAGAACCACGACCTACGTCGTTCTGATTCCGATGATCCTGGAGCTGATCACGAGCGGACTTCTCGTCGGTCGTCCACCTACCGGTACAGACCCCGGATTGGCCTGGGCGGGATTCGGGCTCGCCCTGGCATCCTGGGCACTCACATTTTTTCTCTCGGTCCCTGCTCACAATCGCCTGGCGGTCGGGTTCGACCTGTCAACTCATCGCCGGTTGGTTCGGACCAACATGCTTCGGGTTCTCAGTTGGTCGGCTCATGCGGTGGTCGTGCTGATCATGACGGCCCGGACTCTCCGCTAACTTTCGAGATGCTTTCATGCTGACCGGCACACTCGTTCGGGTTCGATTTTCGAAACAGCGGGTCATTCCGCTCTATATCAAGCGTGACGATCCGAGCTGGCTTGAAGTGGCGGAAAGCTTGCTGTTGATCTTTCGCGAAGGGATCGGCCGAACCCGTGGTGAGATCGAGACCGAGATCGACGAACTGGTCGGCGAAGGTCTGGCCACTCTGGCCCACCGGGGCCTGGCGAAGATCCTCGAAGATCGCGCCGAGTTCGAGGTCGTCGCCGACATCGCCCCCGACGAACTTCGAGAGAAAATCTTCACGGCGGCGGCCGAGTATCGCAAGACACTTCGAGTCTCGGGCCAGCCCCGCGCCCCGTTTCGCCGCGAAGTGGTGATGGATGCCCTGGCCGAGGAGTTGAAACTCCGGCCCGATCAGGTCGCGACGGCCATGTTCGCCGACCTCCGCGACGAGAACCGTCTACTCACGATCGACCAGACTCTCGACGCCCAGCGACTGATCGACCGGTACAACGTGGGACTGGCCCAGTCGGTCTTGCTCAAGTCGGTCCTGATCGAGGCCGAGGTCCGTAACGAGAAGCCGGCCCGTTACCGGCAGTTGTTCCGGCATCTGAAGTTCCATCGACTGCTCTATCGTGTCGACGGCTCGATGCGGGATGGCTTCGTTTTTCATATCGATGGGCCGCTGAGCCTGTTCAGCGCGACCAATAAGTACGGTCTTCAGATGGCGATGTTTCTGCCGGCGCTGCTGCTCTGTCGCGACTTCCGGCTCGATGCCGAGCTACGCTGGGGACCAAAACGGGACTCGCGGACCTTCCACCTGGAAGCCAAGGATGGCCTGGTCTCGCATTATGCCGATACCGGGACATACGTCCCCGCCGAGCTGAACGCTTTTGTGGAACGATTTCGCCAGGTCGCTCCGCGCTGGCAACTCTCGGAGGCGACCGACGTCATTGAACTCGGACGCGAAGGGGTCTGGGTGCCCGACTTCAAGCTGATCCACCAGCAAAGCGGAACCGAGGTGTTTCTCGACGTGGTGGGGTTCTGGAAGAAATCGAGCCTCGAACGACTCCTGCGATTCTTGCCCGAATATGGTCCTGCACGCTACATCCTGGCGATCTCTGAGAAATTCAAGGTCGACGAGGAGAGTCTCGACGGATTGACCGGGCCAGTTCTCCGTTTCAAGGAAATCCCCAACGCCGTCGAGCTTGCCGGCCTCCTCGAAACCTTCCTGCGTGCCTGAAACCGCTCACCCATGGGGATCGAGCAGGACCAACCTTCTTACCCAGATCCCCAGAACCTCGTCGAAATCGTTCATTTTCTTGCAAAATGATCGATTTCTGACCTTATTCTCCCATGCCCTTGCCATTCTGGTCGATTTCAACCTACAATGGAACTGTTCAAACCGTCCAAGCCTGAGCTGGAAATCGTTCATGGGCGCCGAAACGTTTCTCAAGACGCAACAGGTGGCCGACGCCCTGGGGGTGAGCGTCAGCACCGTCAAGCGGTGGGTCGATGCCGGTGCCATCCAGGCGACCCGGACGATGGGCAAGCACCGCCTGGTTGCTCTCTCCAGCGCCATCCAGTTCGCTCGACAGGAGAAGTATCCGGTTGATTCCCTCCTGGCGATCCATCCCTCGCCGACCGGTCCCTTCATTGATGAGATCTTGATCGACCGGTTCCTCGGGGCTCTCAAGCAAGGCCGAAGCCGTGAGGTCAGCGAGATCGTCGCTCAGGTCTGCGAAACGAAGCTTGGCGCGGTCGGTCTGGCGGACCAACTCATCCGACCGGCCATGGAGAAAATCGGTCACGGTTGGATGCTGGGTTCCTGGGATATTTATGAGGAACACCAGGCAAGCTTGATGGTGGCGGGTGCGATCATTGATCGAATTCGCCGACTGACGTCGAGTGGTTACGACTCCAAACATCCGCTCGCGATCGGAGCATCGCCGGCCGGCGACCCTTATCTGCTGCCGGGGCTGCTCGGTGAACTGGTTTTGAGCGAACAGGGCTGGAACGTCAAGAATCTCAGCAACAACCTGCCGCTCCGATCTCTGGCCCGGGCGACTCGACAATACCACCCACGGATCGTGTTTCTCTCAGCGAGTCTGATCGCCGATCGGGAAGCATTCGTCCGGGATTATGCCTACTTTTACGAAGCGGCAAGCCAGGTCGGAGCCGCCATCATCCTGGGAGGTCGTGGTCTCGACCTCGAACTCCGGGCGAATCTGGTCTACGCCAGCTTCGGCGAACGGATGGCCCACCTGGCCGAGTTCGCACGTCGTCTTCAACCGGACGCCGAGGCCATCCTTGGTGCCCAAACCATTCCTAACGATCCAATGAACAGCCTGTCCTGAACTGCGAAGGGGACGTTCGATGCGAACGACTCGGCGGAACGATGATTCGGATGGTTTTTCCAGTCTCGACAGTGCCGATATCCAGGTGCTCGGGACCCTCGAAGAACGGAAACTCCTCCAGGAACTCGGCGAATGCAAGCTCAAGCTTGCCGAAGCCCTGGCCAAGATTCCTGGCTACGAGATGCCACGCGGTGCCGATGACCCGCAGGCGATGGCTCATCACATCGCCAACTTTTATGCCGGAGATGGCCAGTCCGAAGCCCGCCTCGGCGCAATTTTCCGGCGCTATTCTGAACTGAGAGGCAAGCTGGCGCTCGCCAACATGCGTCTCATCGCACACGTCGCCAAGCGATTCCGTGATCGCGGAGTGACTTACTCCGACCTGCTCCAGGAAGGATTCTGCGGCCTCCTCGAAGCCATCGACCGCTTCGATCTGACTCACCAGACCAAGCTGGCCACTTACGCGACCTGGTGGATTCGCCAGTCGATGCAGCGGGCCGTCGCCGCGGGTGCTTATCCCGTCCGGCTTAGCCCGAGACACCTCCGCCAGCTTGCCCAGAATCAAGAAGAATTCGATCCGAAGGAAGGCCCCGCCGTCATCGGTCACGAGGCCACCGGCGTGAGCACCGAGATGATCCAGCGCATCCACACCGCGACCCGACCAACCATCTCGCTCGACGCGACCTTCGATTCCGATAGCAACTTCAACCTCATGCAGACCATGAGCGACCCGGAAGGAGACCGGACCTCGGACATCGACATGGACGAGACCGTCGGCAAGATGATGGACGTCCTTCGCCCACGAGAGCAGCAGGTTCTCGCTCTCCGATTCGGTCTCAACGGCAAGGGACGACTCTCGCTCAGCCAGGTCGGCAAGGTACTCGAAGTCTCGAAGGAACGGGTCCGTCAGATCCAGGACCGGGCTCTCGAAAAACTCCGCGCCGTCGCCGACGAGCACGATTGGGACGACTCGCTTCTCGCCAGTGTTTGAACGTCCAGCCTCGCCAATCCTCAAGATCCTTCAAAGACCCTCATAGGAGGGTCTTTTTTGTTGCGCTCGACCTGACCCAAAACTTGATTCAAGCCGAATCAGAGAAGGAAGGCACTCGTTCTCGCCAGACGGTTCATTGAATCAAGAGTCCTCGATCATGTCCGCACCGGCGCTTCGACCCGATCCCGATCGTGACCCGATCGGGCCTTTTCTGCATTATTTGATGGCCGAGTGCGGGCTCTCGCCCAATACGTTGGCGGCTTATCGGTCGGACATCATGCGGTTCAGCCGGTGGCGGAAACAAAACGCGCCGGGGCCGCTGGCGAAGCTCGATATCGGGACCTTGACCGGTTATGTCGATTATCTGGTCGAGTCGGGACTGGCCTCGTCCAGCATCGGCCGAAACCTGGCGGCTCTCTCAACCTTCTTCCGCTACCTGGTTTACGATGGGCGATTGGCCGACAACGTGGCCAAGCTGCTGATCGCGCCGACAGTCTGGGATCGGCTGCCAACGGTCCTCGGACCTGCGGCTGTCGAGAAACTGCTGAACGCTCCCGACCCCGAGTTGACCATGGGGCGACGCGATCGAGCGGCGCTGGAGACCCTTTACGCCACGGGATGCCGGGCCTCCGAGGTCGCCGGGTTGCGGCTGAGTGATCTCGACCTTTCCGGCGGTTCCGCTCGCTGTATCGGCAAGGGGGACAAGGAACGAGTGGTCCCGCTCGGAACACGGGCCCGTGACGCGTTGAAGGAGTATCTGACACGCGATCGGCCGAAACTGCTCGCCGGGCGGGCCGCCATCCCGAACGTTTTTGTCACGAAGCGAGGGCGGGCTCTGACCCGGATCGGTCTCTGGTCGATCGTGAAGACGCACGCCCTGGCCATCGGTCTGCCCGGAAGCGTGAGCCCGCACACCCTCCGGCACAGCTTCGCCACGCATCTCCTGGCCGGCGGGGCTGACCTTCGGGTCGTCCAGGAAATGCTCGGACACGCCTCGATCGCCACC
>JAJYCH010000432.1 GCA_021778575.1 Planctomycetota bacterium | reverse complement strand
GACGGCGTGTCGAAATCCCGGCAAGACCGGAGCGCCATCGAGAAACCCATCAGGACTCAGTCGCTCGGGGTCGGCACCCGGCCGATAGACGTCGATGGTTTCCCGCTCCGGGTCGATGTACCAACCAAGTGCGCAGCCGCTGGCGACCGAATGCTCCAGCTTCTGTTTGGTTTTCTTGACGGATTGTCCGGGAGAGCGAATCTCGACATGGATATCGGGTGGGAGGAAAGTCTCATCCACATAAAAGCCATTCAAGTCGGTTTCAATATGAAGGTCTAGCAGAAATACGACATCGGGAAGAATCGATCGGCCCGCGAATGTGCATCGTAATTCGGGAAAGGCCTGGCCAATTTTCTCCGGTTCGGCAAATCGATCGAAGGCCTGAGTCAACTTGCTCTGGATCGCACAATGCTTTTTCTGAGCCGCCACCTTCACCTCGATCCGCCCATCGATATATTCCTGATACGGCTTCTGGTTGATCCTCGGTGAACGGAGGAACTCTTCCAGTGTCAAGGTCTGGCCGGTTTTCGAGTGTAACGTCATCGTCGAACTCCTCGGATCGGACGCCAAGCTGGACTCCAGTATAGCCGCTCGACCCGTCGATCACCAATCATGACCGGTTCCCGCGAGGGTCAATCCGGACGCCAATGAGACGCGGATTATTGTCTTCCGGCAGGCCCTTGATCAGGATCGTCCTGCCTTCGATTGTCGGGCCGATAGCGCAGCCAGCCAAAAACTTCAGCGACGGCGTGTCGAAATCCCGGCAAGACCGGAGCGCCATCGAGAAACCCATCAGGACTCAGTCGCTCGGGGTCGGCACCCGGCCGATAGACGTCGATGGTTTCCCGCTCCGGGTCGATGGACCAACCAAGTGTGCAGCCGCTGGCGACCGAATGCTCCAGCTTCTGTTTGGTTTTCTTGACGGATTGTCCGGGAGAGCGAATCTCGACATGGATATCGGGCGGAATGAAGACCTCGTTGACGAACACGCCGGTTTCGTCCGTCTGGATGTTCTTATTGAGGTGGAACACGATGTCGGGAACGATCGAACGTCCGGCGAACGTGCAGCGTAGCTCGGGCATGGCAAGGCCGAGCCTTGAAGGTTCCGCAAACTGATCAAGTGCCTGGCAGAGCTTTCCCTCGATGGCCGAATGCTTGCGCTGGGGTGACACCTTCACCTCGATCCGCCCATCGATGTATTCGAGATAAGGCTTTTCATCGATCCTCGACCACCGGAGGAATTCCTCCAAGGTCTTGACTTCCAGAGTTCGTGGGTGCGTCGCCATTCGCTTGGTCCTCCCTGGGACCACGGTCGTCTCGGGAACTGGACTACAGTCTACTCGGTCAGAGCCTTGATCACCAACCACGACCTTTCAGGAGGAGCAAAGCGTGCCGCTCCTCCGAGGTCAAGTCACGCCATTCGCCGGGGTTCAATCCATCCAGGGTGATCGGCCCCACGCCCACTCTGACCAGACGCAAAGTCGGAAAACCGACCGCCGCCGTCATCCGGCGGACCTGGCGGTTCCGGCCCTCTCGCAGAACAAGACGAAGCCAGGCCGTCGGCACGTTCTTGCGAAAGCGAATGGGGACCGGCCGTTCGGGAAGGTCCGGTTCGGCGTCGAGCAGAGTGACCTCGACCGGTTTGGTTGGTCCGTCCGACAGCTTGACGCCACGCCGGAGCGCTGCCAGTGCGTCCAGGTCGGGAATCTTCTCGACCTGGGCCAGATAAGTCTTGGGATGGTCGTGTCGAGGGTCGGTCAACCGATGAGCGAGCGGACCGTCATCAGTCAAGAGGAGCAACCCCTCGCTGTCCCGGTCGAGCCGGCCGACGGGATAGACGCCGGGGATCGGAACGAAATCCTTCAACGTCGCCCGACCCGATTCGTCGGTGAACTGGGTCAGGACGTCGAAGGGCTTGAAGAATTTGCAGTACCGCAGTTGGCGGGTTTCAGCGGAACCTTCACCCTCACGGCGATACCCCGTTTCTGGCAAAAGACTTGTAGACCGAGGGCTCGAAGGAATGCCCGGCGTTCTTTGAAGATCGCGCTGGTCGCGACTTCGTTGCGAGTTGTAACGACGAGATCCCATAGATTCTCCAGTGAAGTTCCCCACGAATCGTAGGCGCTCGGGAGAGATGGTACAACATCGATCCCAGAAGACCGCTCATGACACGTAAGCGTTACGACGACGAGTTCAAGATCGCAGCGGCCAAACTGGCCCGCGAGCAGAGGTATACCGTTAAAAGGCGGCCGTGAATCCAGCCAGACCCGATGCCCTCGATTCGTGGGGAACTTCAGTCATAGCCCGAACCGCAACCGAGTCGTAGAAACTCTCGGACACCTGTGGTATGGTTGATCCGGGGTTCGGGGATGCGGATTAGAATAATTAATGAGGTCCTGACGATGGGCGTAGCCGTTTTGGTTGGGGTCATGGCCCTGTTCGGCCTGGTCGGGTCGGACGAACCGGCGAAGCCAACGGTTGACTTTCGGCTCCAGGACCACCGGGGAGTTTGGTGCTCTCTCGACGAAGCCCGCGACCGGCAGATTGTGGTCCTGGTCTTCCTTGGAACCGAATGCCCACTGGTCGAAGCCTATGCCCCGAGGCTAGCCGAGATCGCCCGCGATTTCGGTAAGCGAGGTGTCGGTTTCTTCGGCGTCGACGCGAACCAGCAGGACGGACCGGTCGCGATCGGCCGGTTTGCCGAGAAGCACGGACTGTCCTTCCCGATCTTGAAGGACGTCGGCAACGCCTTGGCCGATCGCCTCGGGGCCGAGCGGACGCCCGAGGTCTTCGTCCTCGATCGGTCTCGAACCGTCGTCTACCGGGGCCGGATCGACGATCAGTACGCCATCGGAACCCATCGATCTTCGCCGACCCGACGTGACCTGGTCTACGCCCTTGAGGCCGTCCTCGCAGGTCGCCCGGTCACCACCATGAAAACGGATGTGGTCGGATGCAAGATCGGCCGCGTGACAACGCCGCTCCAGGGTGGCGCTGTGACCTACTCGAAGCAGATCTCTCGAATCCTCCAGACGCACTGCGTCACCTGCCACCGACCGAACGAGATCGCGCCTTTCTCCCTGACCGACTACCGCCAGGCAGCCGGGTGGTCGAGCATGATCGCCGAGGTCGTCGATGAGGGTCGGATGCCTCCCTGGCACGCCTCGCCCGAGCACGGCAAGTTCGCCAACGACGCCCGGCTTTCGGTAGACGAGAAACGAGCGATCCGCGACTGGGTCGCCGCCGGCTCGCCCGAAGGAGATCCGGCCGATTTACCCCCGCCACCTCAATTCGTCGAGGGCTGGCAGATCCCCCGGCCCGATCTGATCCTCGAGATGCCCCGTGAGGTCGCGATCCCGGCCGAAGGCTCGATGCCTTACGAGCTTGTCGAGATCGACCCCAAGATCACACGCGACGTCTGGGTCCGTGCTTCGCAGGTCCGACCGGGGAACCCGGCGGTCGTCCACCACGTCGTCGTCTTTGTCCTGCCACCCGGCGTCGAGAGGATCGACGAGGCCGGCGGCGACTTCCTGGCCGCCTACGCACCCGGGATGCCACCCCGGATCATGCCCGATGGCGTGGCGAAGCGCATCCCGGCCGGCTCGAAGATCGTCCTACAGCTTCACTACACCCCCCGAGGCACGAAACAAGTCGACCGGAGCCGGATCGGTCTCCTCTTCGCCGACCCGGCGACGGTCCATAAGGAACTGATGTCGGGCATGGCGCTCAACTACCGGTTTCAGATCCCACCCGGGAAGCGGGACTTCGTCTCGCGGGCCGATTTCCGGTTCTCGCAACCCTCGATGCTCCTCTCGCTGATGCCGCACATGCACCTGCGTGGCAAGTCGATGAGATTTGTCGCCGAGTATCCCGATGGTCGCCGCGAGGTCATCCTCGACGTCCCGCGTTATGAGTTCGACTGGCAGAATCTCTACGTACTCGACCAGCCCAAACCGATGCCCGAAGGGGCGATCCTCCACACCGAGGCCCACTTCGATAACTCGGCCGACAACCCGAACAACCCAGACCCGAGGCGTGCCGTCACGTTTGGCGAGCAGACGCAGGACGAGATGCACGTCGGATACCTGAACTTCGTGCTTGCCGACCAGGACCTTACCCTGGGCGTTCCGACCTCGAAACGATTGGCGAGCGGACAGTACCAGGTCACCTTCCGCCACCGCCCGGCCGGGCCGGCGAAATCGGTCGCCCTTGTCGGCACGTTCACCGGCTGGAAGGAACGGCCCCGCGCCATGACCGGTCCGGATTCTGGCGGGAGCTACTCCACGACGATCGAGCTCGGCCCCGGGTCGCACGAGTACAAGTTCCTCATCAATGGGGAGGCGTTCCGCCATGACCCGGGTAATCCCGATTCGGCCGGATTCTTCCATAACAGTCTGATCAGGTTGCCCTGAGCCGGGCCGATCAGTTCTGCCGGAGAGCCGTGACCGGGTCGACGCTCGCAGCGCGACGAGACGGGTAAAGCGTCGCGACGATCGTCACGCCGACGGTGAAGCCGACAACAGTCAAGCCAATCCAGCCGGGGAAGGCGAAGATCGAGCCCGAGAGGTCGATCTTCATGTCGCGACGGACCATCGATCGGACCCAGGCGTCGCCCGGGATCGAGATAAGCCAGGCCAGGAGCAAGCCCAACGACCCGCCCACCAGGCCGATCAGGCCCCCCTCGACCACAAAGAGGGTCTGGAGTTGCCAGTTCGCCGCGCCGACGGCCTTCATGATGCCGATCTCGCGGCGACGTTCGAGGACGCTCATCAGCATCGTATTGGCGATCCCGAGCGACGAGACGAGCAGTGCCACTGCGGCCACGCACGTCATTCCGCCGAAGATCAACAGGTAAGTCAGCCGTTCGCGCTCGATGAACTCGACGATCGACCGGCTTCCCATGCCGAGAGCTTCGACCTTGTCGACGACTCCCTTGACGTTCTTCATGTCGTCCACGAAGAGAACTGCCTGGGCGATCCCTTGGT
>JAJYCH010000004.1 GCA_021778575.1 Planctomycetota bacterium | reverse complement strand
CAAGGCGGACGCCAAATGGTGATCTCCGGACGGCGGGTCTGGCCCGCCAGGAAAAGGAAAGCAGATCAGTCCGCGGAATCGACCCGGAATCGACCGAACCTCCGGGTCGACTCCGTCGTCACCACTCCGCCGAAACGGCTGCTGTTCGTGAACCAGTATTACTGGCCCGACCACGCCTCGACCGCGCAGCATTTGACCGACCTTGCCGAGCATCTCGCCGCCCGAGGCCACGAGGTCCACGTCGTCTGTTCGCAAGGGGCCTACAAGCCGGGAACGCCTCGACCACCGAAGCGAGAAGAACACAACGGTGTCCAGATTCACCGGGTTCCCGCGACCTCGCTCGGCCGGAAAAGCACACTGCATCGGATGATCGACTATTTGAGCTTTTACGCTCGCGCGTTCTTGCTCGCGATCTTCTTGCCTCGGTTCGACGTGGTGACGACGCTCACCACGCCGCCGATCATCGGGCTGGTCGGAACGATCCTTCGACGTTTGAAAGGTTCGCGACACGTTTACTGGAGCATGGATCTTCATCCCGACGCCAGCATGGCGCTGGGGCGGATGTCACCGGCAAATTCGGTCGTCCAGTGGCTGTCCTGGATCAGTGATGCCGTCTATCGCCAGGCGGATAAGGTCGTTGTCCTGGGGGCCTACATGGCCGACCGGATCGCGTCGAAACGGGTCCGGCGCGACCGGCTCGCGATCATCCCGGTCTGGAGCCGTCGCGACGAGATTTATCCGCTACCTCGCGAAGGACACGAACTCCGGGCCGCGCTGGGATTGGCCGATCGGTTCGTGCTGATGTACTCGGGTAATCTCGGTCTGGCTCACAGCTTTACCGAGGTGATCGAGGCGGCGCGTCGGTTGCGCGATCGCCCGGACATCGTCTTTCTCTTTGTGGGCGGCGGTCCCCGACTGATCGAAGTGAAGGCGGCGAAGGAGTCCGAAGGGCTCGAAAATATCCGGATGATGGACTATTTTCCGCGCGAACAATTACACGCGTCATTGTCGGTGGCCGATGTTCACCTGATCACGATGCGCTCTGAGATGACCGGGATCGTCGTGCCTGGCAAGCTTTACGGGGCCATGGCGTCCGGTCGGCCGACTCTCTTCGTCGGTCCGAACCATTGTGAATCCGCCGACACGATTCGCGATGCGGATTGTGGACTGACGGTCAATTTGGGCGACGCCGAAGCGCTGGTCGAAGCGCTGACACGCCTCTCGGCCAACCCTGACGAAGCCGCCGAGCTGGGACGTCGAGCCCGTGCCGAATTTCTCGCCCGACACGAAGAATCACACTGTTGCGCGTCCTGGGCGACCATGATCAACGACCTGCTCGCCGAACCGGTCAAGACGATTCCCGGCAAGGTCGTCCGGAAGACCGTGGCGACCGTCACGAACTGAGCCCCCGGACGCAGGAGAATCGATTCATGCTCAAGTTGCCTTCGAGTTCGGTTCCGCGCGATTCGTCGCTTATGGTTCGCTCCTCGTTTCTGGCCTGGGGTTGTCGGATCGTTGTTGCTCTGGTGTTAGGATCTGGCCTGGCGAGCGGCGACGAACCGAAGTCCGTGAGTGAGATCCTGTCGAGCCATGACCGGACACTGATCCGCGATCTCCAGGCTTATCTGGTCCGAAGCCCGAAGGCCGATGATGTCGAACAGGCTTACATGAAGTTGTTCGATAAAGTGATCGAGCATGACTGGTTCGCCGAAAACGAAGGCGTCGCACGAAAATATCTGGCGGAGCATCCCGAAGGACCAGTTCGCTCACTCGCGCAGATCGTGGTCACGATGGGCCGTGCGCAGGCGGGTCAGTTCGCCGAGGCGCTGACCTCGTTCAACGCCCTGATGGCTGGCCTGACCGGATCGGATCAAGAAGAATTCGCGTCGGACTTCGCCGATACTCTCGCCCTTGCCGCGACGGCGTCAGGCGAGCATGAAGTCGCCCGCAAGGTCTATTCGGCGCTCGTCAAGAAATTCGGAGCCGAGAGTCCCAACCTGCTCCAGAAGGTGAAGGACGAGTTCGCTCGGCTCGACCGGATCGGTACCAAGGCCCCAGCCATCGCGGTCAACGACCTTGATGGAGCACCCGTTCGGGTTGACGGATATCGGGGGAAATACGTCATCGTCGACTTCTGGGCGACCTGGTGTGCCCCGTGCATCGTCGAGCTACCGAGACTCCAGGCAAACTACGCCCGCTACCATGCCAGGGGGCTCGAAATCGTCGCCGTGAGCCTCGACGAGTCGAAAGCGACCGTGGTGGATTTCGCCAAGACCCGCAAGCTTCCCTGGAAAGTCGTCCATAACGCCACGTCGGGGGGCGACCTCGTCGAAGCCTTTGGCGTGCGATCGATCCCGGCCATGTTTCTGATCGGACCCGACGGCGCGATCATCCGCCTGGACGTGCGTGGGCCTGCGCTCGACAAGGCTCTAGAGTCATTGATCAAGTGATCATTTTTTGGGCGCAATCGCCTTGTTCGGAACCGGTGCTTCGGAGATCGACCCGACGGTTTGATCGCGGAGATAGTGGTCGAGAAACTGGCGAGTTCGTCGAGTAAGTTCAGGATTCTGGAAGCCGCCGTGGCCGCCCCCTTCGACGCGGATGAAGTGGACGTCGACGCCGGCTTTTTTCAAGGCCTTGGTCAACCGCTCGGACTGGTTGAACGGGACGACCGGGTCCTTGTCGCCGTGAATGATCAAGAAGGGCGGGTCGTCGGAGCTGACGTGCGTGATGGGTGAGGCCGATTTCGCGACGTCGAGTTTGTCCAGGATTGCGCCTCCGACGAGTTTCGACTCGGGAGCCTGAGCCGACCTGTGGTCGACGCTACTGGGATAGTCCATCATCACGGCAAGTTCGCTCGGGCCGAATTCGTCCACGACGCACTTCACTCGACTGCTGACGTCCGGGTAAACTCCGAGTTTTCCCTCCAACTCGGCGAGGTTCCCGCTCGTTCCGAGCATGGCGACCAGATGCCCGCCCGCAGAGGCTCCGATGACGCCGATCCGGTCGGGGTCGATATGATATTTTTCGGCATTGGCTCGAATCCAGCGGATCGCGGCCTTGACGTCATGAATCTGAGCGGGCCAGACCGCCTCGTCGGTCAATCGATAGCCGATCGTGGCACCCGCGTATTCGCCGCTGGCGACCAGGCTCATGATGGCGCCGATGCCTTGCGACTTGTCTCCCGACTGCCAGGCTCCGCCGTGAATATTGACGACGACCGGTAACGGTTTCGACCCCTTCGCGATGACCGGCACGAGCAGGTCGAGAGTCTGGCGCGGATTCTTGGTCCCGGCGTATGGCAGGTCCTTCTCGACCTTCACATCGGTCGTTCCAGGCGAGCCTGGTGGCCGGAGATATGTTCGCTGTTCTTCGGGCGTGATCAGGCCGTCCTTATTGGCGTCGATCAGGTCAAACCGCTCACGAAGCCGCTCGGGAACCTCATCCCGGGTCACTTTGCCATCCTTGTTGGCGTCGAAACGATCGAACGGATTACCACCCTGTTGCCAGGCTGTCGCCGAAGTCGTTCCGAACAGAACCAGAGCGGACGATATTAGCGAGAATCGGAGAAACATGCTCAGTCTCCTCAAAGAGTAATGTGATCAAACAAAAAAGCCAGCGAGTGCTAGCAATATTTCCAGCGATCGACCGACCCACGATAAACCGGCTGGCGGACCTGGCTGGCGCTGGCTGTCGGGCCGGGCCGGCTGTTGGCGTGGAAGTCATGTCAAGCGGGTTCCCAGTCGAGACCGATCCAGCCGGATCAACTCGCGTGTCTTGACTTCGAGATCTTCGACAAGTTGTTTAGAGACAACTTCATGGATCGAATCCGACGGGACCGATTGCCAGTGGTGCATGACCGGGTCGATCTCGCGGATCTTCGCGGCGATCAGCCGAGCATCAACTGACCACGAAAGCGAACCGAAGCGGGTAACCCAATGACCGTTGCGGCGCAGCTCCAGCGCTTTGGTCAGGTCGCTCGGAATCAAATCCATTTTTCTGTATGTCATGATTCCACTGGATCAAGCCGGCATTGGGACTCGTGATCAATTTTATCCGAATGATTCGAGCAGCGACAGGAGGTAAAAACGTACAAGATTTGTCCAGTGTTTCTGGGGATCGTTGGTCTCGACGCTGTTCGTTCGTTACCCTAAAATAGATTCCTCTCAGCCGCCCACCGTGGAAAAAATGCGCGAAGGGGCAGTACCTGCTTCCGTCGCGCTGATCCGGGAAGAACCGATGCAACGATCGCTGACCCTCCGGGCGGCACTGGCCGCGACTCTTTTCTTGAATTTCTTCCTCGCATCCGCCCGGAGTGAGGATGAACTTTATAAACCCCAGGTGGCCGGCCCTTCGCCCGAAGCGTCGCAGGTGGCCAGATCGATCCGCCTGGCACCGGGCTTGAAGCTGGAACTGTTCGCCGCCGAGCCCCTCCTGGCGAACCCGGTCGCGTTTTGCATCGATCCGAAGGGGAAATTCTTCGTTGCCGAGACCTTCCGGCTTCATGCCGGCGTGACCGATAACCGGAGCCACATGAACTGGCTTGACGCCGACATGGCACTCCGGACCGTGGCCGACCGCGTCGAGATGTATCGCAAGTTCCTCAGCCCCGATGAGTTCCGCGGCTATCAGGTCGAGCACGAACGGGTCAAGATGGTCGTCGACACCGATGGCGACGGCAAGGCCGACCACGCAACGGTCTTCGCCGACGGTTTCAAGGACGCCGCCGACGGGATTGGCGCGGGGCTTCTGGCCCACAAAGGCACGGTTTTTTACACCTGCATTCCCGACCTCTGGAAGCTTCAGGACAAGGACAATGACGGTAAAGCCGAACTCAAGGAGTCGCTAAGCACCGGTTACGGTGTCCACGTCGCGTTCCTCGGTCACGACCTTCATGGTCTGAAGATGGGGCCTGACGGACGGATCTACTTCTCGGTCGGTGATCGAGGTCTGAACGTCACCACCAAGGAAGGTAAGCACCTGTTCGCGCCCGACTGCGGCTCGGTCCTACGCTGCGAGCCTGACGGGTCGAACCTGGAAATCTTCGCCACCGGCCTCCGGAACCCGCAGGAACTCGCCTTCGACAATTTTGGCAACCTGTTCACCTGCGACAACAACTCCGACGGTGGCGACAAGGCCCGCTGGGTTCATGTGGTTGAAGGGGGCGATAGCGGCTGGCGGATGGGATATCAGTACCTCGACTTCCCGACCTCGCGCGGTCCCTGGAACGCCGAGAAGCTCTGGTATCCCCGGTGGGAAGGACAGGCGGCCTACATTGTCCCGCCGATCATCAACATCTCCGACGGACCCTCGGGCCTTGTCCACGACCCTGGCACCGGCTTCCCCGCCAAGTACCGCGACCACTTCTTCCTCGCCGACTTCCGGGGCGGAGCCGGCAACAGCGGCATCCGATCGTTCATGAACAAGCCCAAAGGGGCCTCATTCGAGCTGGTCGACGCCGAGCAACCAATCTGGTCGGTCCTCGCGACTGATGTCGATTTTGGCCCTGACGGAGCCATGTACATCACCGACTGGGTCAACGGCTGGAACAAGACCGGCAAAGGGCGGATCTGGAAGGTGACGAGCCAGGAGACCGACCCGCTGGTGGCTGAGGTCAAGACGTTGCTGAACGAGGGGGTGGGGAAGAAGTCAGTGGAGGAGTTGGGCAAATTGCTGGGGCATGCCGACCAGCGGGTCCGGCTGGAGGCTCAGTTTGAGTTAGTGGAACGGGTTCTCGCCGAGACCAAGAGTCTGAACGAACGAGCCCCCAAACCTGCTCAGAACTTGGCCACTCCTACTCCTCCTGCTCCTCCGGTCCGACTGGTAGCTCCGGTAGGCGATGCACTCACGGTACTCGCGATCTCGGCCGACGCACCCATTTTGGCCAGAGTTCATGCGACCTGGGCCATTGGCCAGGTCGCTCGTCGCACTGGCCTCATGATGATCTTTCTGGCGCAAGGCCTGGCGATGGATCGATCCCCCGAGATCCGCGCCGAGGCCGCCCGAATTCTCGCCGACTTCACCCGTCCGGCTTTCCCACTCAAACTTGCAGAGAAGCTGCTGCGGGATAAGAGCCCACGAGTTCGGTTCTTCGCGGCGATGGCACTCGCCAAGCATCGCGAACCTGGGTCGAATCCTGCTCTCCTTGAACTCCTCCGCGACAACAACGACCGGGACCCCTACCTCCGCCACGCCGCAGTCATGGGACTGGTCGGGATCGCTGACATCTCGGCCCTGGTCAAGGCCGCTGCCGACCCTTCGCCCGCCGTCCGGATCGGTGCGTTACTGGCCCTCCGTCGCCTCGGCAAGCCGGAAGCCGCGAAGTTCCTGAGCGACACCGACCCCAGGGTTGCCACCGAAGCAGGTCTGGCGATCTACGAAGCTCCGATCCCGGAGGCGTTGCCGGAACTCGCCAACCTGGCCCCAAAAGACGGTTTGAGCGAAGCTCTGATCCGTCGGGCGATCAACGCGGCGAATCGGGTGGGGCGCGAGGCGGATGCGAAGTCACTGGCGACCGTGGCCCTGCGTCCGGCGGCCTCGAAGAATCTCCGGATCGAGGCGCTGTCGATCCTCGCCGCGTGGGCCAATCCTCCTGGTCGCGACCGGATCAATGGGCTCTGGCGACCAATCGATGCCCGGCCCGCCAAGGTCGCGGCCGACTCGCTCCGGCCCGCCGTCAAGGAACTCCTGAACGACTCGCCCGACGAGATCCGTCGCGAGACCATCGCCGCCATCGCGTCGTTGAAGATCGTTGAAGCTGGTCCCGATCTGCTCGCCCTGATCGTCAACGCCAAGGGAAGCGGAGCCGCTCGCGCCGATGCCTTGAAGGCACTGGAGAGGCTGAACGACCCGAAACTTGCCGAAGCGGTCGAGTCAGCCGTCGGCTCGAAAGAGGGTTCGGTCCGGTCCGAAGGGCTCCGGGTCCTCGTCAAACTCAGCCCCGAGCGGGCGATCCCCGCCCTGGCGAAGGTTCTCGATGCCGGCTCGACCACCGAGAAGCAGAAGGCCCTCGAAGTCCTGGGGAACTCCGACCGGCCCGAGGCCGACGCCATTCTCGCCACCTGGCTCGACCGTGCTATCCAGAAGAAGACTCCCGCCTCGATCGAGCTGGAGCTGGTCGAAGCCGCGTCGAAGAAGAAGTCTTCGAGCGTGACCAGCTTGCTGGCGAAGTTCGAGAGTGAAAAGCCCAAGGATGGCCCGCTCGCCGCTCACCTGGCCGAGCTTGAAGGGGGAAACGCTGAGCGAGGCAAGCGGATCTTCCTCAACAACGCGGCCGTCTATTGCGTCCGCTGTCACAAGGTGAAGGGGGAGGGGGGCGAGGTCGGCCCCGAATTGACCGGGATCGGCACCAAGCACCCGAGAACTTACCTCCTGGAATCGATCGTCGCGCCGAATCAAGCGATCGCGCAGGGGTTCGAGTCGGTGATCCTGGCGAAGACCGACGGGACGGTCGTCACGGGCGTCTTGAAGTCGGAAGACGACAAGACCGTGAAGCTGATGACCGCCGAGGCCAAGCTGATCGAGGTCGCCAAGGCAGACATCGAGGAACGCAAGCGAGGTAATTCCGCGATGCCCGAAGATCTCCCCAAGAAGCTCAGCCGGGCTGAACTGCGGGACCTGGTTGAATTCCTCGCCGGACTGAAATGAATCCGAAAAATGGTAAGTGAACCTCCCGGAGACGCAAGACTTGTTTGCGATTTCCGGGGTGGTTCACTCTCCCGCCGTTCCCGATAAACCTCATGCCTGACCCACTTGCCTGGATCGATGACGAGTCAACCGCCTGGCGGTCGCGAGGCTTGAGCAGAAGCCTGGTCAGCCTGGAGGGTTCGACTCCCGGTCGGGTGATCCGGGATGGTCGGTCGCTCGTGAACTTCGCCTCGAACGACTATCTGGGACTGGCCAACGATCGTCGAGTGATCGCGGCGGCGGCGGCGTCCGCCGAGGCTCACGGCTGGGGATCGGGGGCCTCGCCGCTGGTTTCGGGCTGGACCGAAGCTCACGAAGCACTCGCCGTCGCACTCGCGAAATATGAATCCGTCGAAGCGGTCGCCCTCTTTCCCTCCGGATTCGCGGCGAATCTCGGGGCCATCAGCGCTCTGGTTGGCCCGGCCGACGTGGTTTATCTCGACCGGCTCAACCATGCCTGTCTGATCGATGGGGCCAGACTTTCAAGAGCGAAACTTCGGGTCTATCCGACTGGGGACGTGAATCGGCTGGAGACGCTCCTTGAACGTGATCAAGGGAAATTTCGCCGGTCGTTGATCGCCACCGACGGCGTTTTCAGCATGGATGGCAACATCGCTCCGCTGGGCGATCTCGCCGATCTCGCTCAGCGGTTCGGCACGATGCTTCTGGTCGACGAAGCCCATGGAACGGGAGTATTCGGCCCAACCGGGCGTGGGGCCTCGGAGCATTGCGGCGTTCTCGATCGCGTCGACGTGAAGGTGGGCACGCTCTCGAAGGCCCTCGGGTCGCTCGGTGGTTTCGTCGCGGGATCGCGGCGGCTGGTCAACTGGCTGATCAATCACGCGCGACCATTGGTTTATTCGACAAGCCTCCCCGCTCCCGCGGCGTCGGCAGCGCATCGAGCCCTGGAGATCATCCAGGCCGAGCCCTGGCGACGCTCGGCGGTTCTGGATCGGTCAAAAGTCGTGCGCGATCAGGTCGCGGGATTGGGTCCGGGAATCTTCGGACCGATCGTTCCGATGATCCTCGGTGCACCCGACCGAGCGCTGGCCGTAGCCGAGCAGTTACTCAAACACGGGTTCCTCGTCCCGGCGATCCGGCCGCCGACAGTTCCTGACGGCACCGCGAGGCTCCGGATCAGCTTGAGCGCGGGGCACGATCCAGCGGACGTCGATCGACTGGTCGCGGTTTTGAAAACGATCTGAGCCGGAAACCGCGTGGGACCGCCAAGAACTTACGAAGGGGTCGCCGGGACGTTAAGATAAGACCGTCGTCCTTTTGTCGACTCTTATCGCCGACGAGGCCCTTTCCAAGACTCATCCTCTCGGGGCAGCGCTGATGAACCCGTCGCCGGATGATCCGAGCGAATTCGAAGTTCCGCTGACACGTGCCGCGTTCGGCGGTAACGACGAGGGCGTCGACGACGAACGGGGCGCGATTGAGAGGACCGAGGTCGATCCCGCGCGGACCCTGGGCGGTCATCCGGCGTTCGGCGAAGATCCCGAATCGACCGACCCTGCGTTGACCCGGGCTCCCAGCCCCGACATGACCGACGGATCGCTCTCGGAATGGATCAAGGCAAGCGCTGGCCAGAGCACCGAGCATGCGACGACGGGCGGGGCTCGTCGGGGAATCATCGGCACGATCGAGCCGGGACAGACCTTGTACGCCAAGTACCAGGTCCTCCGGAAGCTCGGCGGCGGCGCAATGGGGGATGTCTGGCTGGTCCGGCACTCAACGCTCAAGAGCGAACATGCCCTGAAGGTGATCGTCCCCAACTTTGCCCGGAACGAACTCGCCCTGATGCGGTTTCAGCGTGAGTTCGAGGTGATGGCGACTCTCCGTCACGAGCATGCCGTCACGATCTATGACGCATGCATTGATGAAGACGGGGGCTACATCGACATGGAGTATGTCGATGGATTGACGCTCGATTCGATTCTCGCCTCGGCGCGGTCCCGGACCGATCGCGACTTCTCGCAACCTCTGATGACACTCGAATGGATCGTCCGGGTGCTCGACCAGCTTTGCGACGTGCTCCAGACCGCTCACGAGAAGGGAATCGTTCACCGCGACCTCAAGCCCAGTAACATGATGCTCCTGAACGGTCGAAAGCCGGGCAAGGAATATCTCAAGGTACTCGACTTCGGGATCGCCAAGGTCCGCGATGATCCCGAAGGAGCTTCGGGCCGCGAGCTGGAAGCGAGTTCGTACAAGACCGAAGGATTCATTGGAACACCGTCTTACGGGAGCCCGGAACAGGCTCTGGCGATGACGAACGTTGATGGCCGCGCGGATCTTTATTCCGTCGGGATCATGCTGTACGAGTTCGTCACCGGTCGACTGCCGTTCCGGGGTTCGCCACTTCAGGTGATGAGCCAGAACGCGAACTCGCCGCCTCCGCCGTTTTACGAATCGAACCCAAAGCTTCGTTCCTTGCCCGAGGTCGAGCATGCGATCCTTCGCGTCCTCTCGAAAGATCCCGCTCATCGGCCGGCGAATGCTCGCGAGCTCTTTGACGAATTTCGCGAAGCCGTCGTCGCGGTTCTGCCGACCGATTCGCCGGGCCTGAGTTCCGTGAACCGGGATCAGTCCCGTTCTGATTCCTCACTGTTCTTCAGCCCGACGACGGAGGAAGATCGATCGGTCGTCCCGCATGGTTTGCTCTCGACGATGGAGGCGACGCTGATCAGGCCGGAAGCCACCGTCGCGAAGCCTTCGATCGTGTCGGCGTCGGACCTCGGACCTGTCTTGCCTGAACATCCCCCGGCCTTTCCCACCCGGATTGTCGTGTTGGCGGTCGGGGGACTATTGGTGGCGCTCATCGCGATCGGTTTGGTCTTCACGATCCGATCAAAGCCCGTCGTCACCGGGGTGAAAGCCGGTCTGACGAGCCCGGCCGGTTCCTCGGGAGAACCGCCGCGATTCGCGGATTACTGGCCCGCGAACTACATCGCGGTCGACTCGTCGGGTCCGACTCAGGTCTGGCCGGAAAAAGTCCGTCGGAAGGACGATGATCGCTATTTTTATCGGTTTGCCGACGGGATCTATCTTCCCGAGGGGTATCAACCGGAAAATCCGTCGGACCTGGTCGAAGGCTGGCCCGCCGTGATCGTTCGCGATACCGTGCGTTTCATCAGGGTTGAAGGAAACAAGGAATGGGTCATGGGTTCCTGGTTTGCCGAGGTCGAGCAGGGGCGGCTTGACGTTCCGGCGCACCCGGTCAAGCTCACCGGCTATTATCTCCAGGAGACCGAGGTCACCAACGGTCAGTACGAAGACTTCCTGGAGAAAAACCAGGTTGTCCGCCCGGTGGAGTGGGAACGGATCTACGGCGATTTGAGCCGAGCACTGAGCCGCGACCTCGCTCGCCGCCATCCCGCAGTGAACCTGTCGAGGAAGCAGGCGCTGGCGTTCGCCCGGTCGATCGACGCCCAACTTCCCACCGAGGCCCAGTGGGAATTCGCCGCTCGATCGCGCGGCGAGAAACGCCGTTATGTCTGGTCGGACTCCGCGCCTCCCTCCCGGCTCAAGGCGAATATCGATCGCGACGACGAACTGACCACCGCGCCGGTCAAGTCCTTCCCTGAAGACAGGACCTCGCAAGGCGTCTTTGACATGCTGGGAAATGTCCAGGAATTTTGCCGGGACGTCCGCCAACCGTACAAGAAGAGTCTGCTCCCGGAGATCGATCCCTGTTTCGTCCCGACGGATCTGAGTCTGGCCGAGTACGTCGTCCGAGGGGCCTCGTTCAACGCGATCGCCGACGATTGTTCGTTGACCCGTCGCGACGACGCCTGCTCGGAGACCGAGATTTCGCCCAAATATGGTTTCCGGCTGGTCGTCGAATGTCCGGAAATCGCGAAGCCGCGCTAAGTTAGTCCAGTGAGTCACCGACTCGATCGTTTGACGTAAGCTCACCTTGACGGATACGCTTCTCTTCCCCTCGATCCTCCAGGCGGTCCAGTCCCATGAACCGGATGATCGTCCGCTGGTCCATCCTGTTAACCGTTGGATTCGTCTCGTCAAGATCGCTCGCCACTGAGCCGCCGGAGGCTCGGCCCAAGGTCTGGGCGGTCGTGGTGGGAATCGATCGATATGAAGACAGCCTGATTCCTCCGTGTAGCGGATCGGTCCGTGACGCCCGGGCAATCGCCGAGTGGTTCAGCGTCACCGCGGGTTGGGGAGAGCGACAGGTTCTCCGGATGGACGACCTGGGCCGACCAGGTCACGGACTTCCCGCCGAGTCGCTCACGAACCTGAAGCCGACCAGGGCGAATCTGGATTGGGCTCTGGTGGAATGGCTGGGCCAACGGGTGGGTAAGAACGATATCGTTGTCATCTATTTTGCCGGTCAAGCGGTCGCAAGGCCCCCGAATCTCGCGGGTTCGCCCGGTCGCACGTTCCTGCTTCCGATTGATGCCCGAGGAGCGGCGCTCGACCAGACAGGCTGGTCGATTGACGAGACGATCGACCGGGCTCGGACTCGGCTCGGTCGGCAGGCTCGGATGATCGTCTGGCTGGATACTTCGCCAGCCGGTCGAGGTCCACGCGGAATGACCCGAGAAGCCGGCGGACCATCGGGCCAGGATTGGCTCCGGACCTTGACGCGCTGGCCAGGGACGACCGCCTGGCTCGCGGCCGACGGACGACCCGCCTCCGAAGGTGCTGGCGGAACTCTCGGTCCGTTCGCTGGTTCGCTGATCCGGTCGCTGGGCAGTCGTGACCAGGCTCACAACCTTCTCGGCACACTCGGACGGCTGAACGATGATCCCGAATCCGCCCGGCGCGGCTTTCAGTCGATGGGTGGAATCGGTCCCTCCGTCTCGCTCTGGACGGGCGGTGCTCGGGTCGTCGAGGAAGCGGTTCCAGAGCTGATCATCCAGTCGGGCCATGGCGACCGGGTCACCTCGGTTCTTGTCACCGCCGACAATTCCACGGCGATCACGGCGAGCCAGGATTCGACGGTTCGCGTCTGGTCGCTGGCGGATCGTTCGTTGCTCCGGATCTTGACCGACCCGCTGGTGGGAGTCGAGGCGCTGACACTCGACCGCGATGGTTCGGTTCTGATCGCCGGTGATGGCGTGGGCCGGATTTTTGGCTGGGATCTGTCCCGCGATCGCCCGAAGCCGTTCTATGGCCCGCCCGAGCATACCGAAGGAATCCGCCAGGTGGCGTTTCTTCCCGAAGGCAAGCGGTTCGTTTCGCTCGATCGATCGCGCCGGTCGGTGCTCTGGGATGCGAGCGACGGGGCCATCCAGAAGGTTGGCGTCTTCAGCGATCAACCGATCGCTCGGCTCACCTCCGTCGCTCATCCTGATCCCACCGGCGCGGCGCTGGTCTCAGTGACCGACTCGGGCTTGCTGGTGAGCTACAACTCCACCGGCCAGCCATCGGGCCGGTTCTCCTGGACCGGTGGGCGGATCACGACGTTCGAACTGTCTCGCGACGAGCGGAATCTGGTGCTGGGCGATTCATGTGGAAAACTCGCTTTGGTTGAGCTTCCGGGCTGGAAAGTCGCATTTTCGGCGGATCTGGACGGAAAAATTCACCTGGCGCGATTCGCTCCGGGGGGACGGTTGTTGGTTGCCGATGACAGTTCCCTGAAGTTGATCGAGCCCCGACCCGATGGTTCGACGCTTGCCTTGATGAGCCCCGACGGAGCCGTGGTTGGCGGCGAAGTCGATCGGGCGGCGTTCTCGAACGACGGCCAGTGGCTGGCCGTCTGTACTCCCGAGACGGGTCGAGTGCTCGCCTGGCGTCTCACCGAGGGGGGACGCGCCGAGCCGGCTGGACTTCCTCAAGGGGATTCGCAAGGGCTCTCGCTCGCCTTTTCACCGGATAGCCGGGTCTTGCTCGCGGGTAATGCCGACGGTGGAATCCAGAGCTGGTCGATGCCTGAGAAACCGGGGCCGAACGATGTCAAGGCTCGGCCAACCATCTTGCCGGCGCGGGGCAAGGTTGCCAGCCTGGTGCCGTCGCCATCGGGACGTTATCTTCTGGAAATCACCAGGGACGACCTGGCCGTGGTCTGGGATCTGAAGGAAGGGCGAGGCTGCCAGAGCCTCCCCGGGCGCTGGATTAGCGGTGGATTCCTGGCCGATGAGTCCAGACTGGTGCTGGTTCAGCGTCCCGACCGTGGTGGCGACCTGGTCGTCTTCGATCGGACCAGCCAATCGACACTTTTGACTCGATTCGAGCGTCCATCGGGGCCTGACGGTCGGCCGAGGACTCAAGCTTTCTCGTCGCTGATGGTCTCGAAATCGGGCAAGTGGGTTGCCGCCGCCAGCCTGGCCGGTCTCGAACCATTGGCCTGCGTCTGGTCGGTCGAGACCGGTAAGCTTCTCCACTTCGTGCGCGACCACGATGGCGGCTTGAGCAGCGTCGACCTGTCGGCGGAAGAGACGTATCTCCTGACCGGGTCGGAAGATGGCAGCGCCAAGATCTGGCCGATGGACGACCCTGCTCTTGAACTTCGGAAGCCCAGGGCAATCCTGGCCAATCCCGATGCCGAGGCGCCTCCGGTCACGACGGCTTCGTTTTGTCCGCGCAAACCAGGTCGGGTGGTCGTCGGAACGCGCGGTGGGTTCGTTTTTCTCTGGGAGAATCGGGCCGAGACGGGGAAGGCCCCGGCGAAGTGGGAGCGGATCGATCTGGGACGGCTCGACGGCTCGATCAACGCGACCACGTTTTCGAGTGACGGCCGATGGGTTGTCGCCTCGTCGGCGCGCGAGAAGTCGTTGCGATTCTGGTCGATCCCCGACACGGGAAAGCCGGTTTTCGTCCCGTTTCTTCCCCGACCGCACCATACCGAGCAAGTCGGAGCGCTGGCGGCCTGGCCCAACGGATCGATGATCCTCAGTGGGGGCGATGACGCGGCGGTTCGATTCTGGGACCTCAAGGATCATGCCCTGATCGGCACTCTGGTCATGCAAGCCCGTGATTCGCAGGCTCTCGACTGGCTTGCCTTCACCCCGGATGGGCTGTTTGACGGTTCCCTGCCCGGCGAGTCGATGGTCAAGTGGCGCGTGGGTGAAAAAATCGTCACGCTTCAGCAATCTCAGGACCTTCACCATGTCTTTCAACTGGCCGGAGCCTTCCCGATCGGCGAGAAGATCCGGGCGCCTCGTCTGAAGGACGATAGTCCCCAGATCAGGATTGCCACGCCTGGGCTGGACCGGATTTCCGACCGGCGCGAGGTCGAATTGACCCTCTGGACCGGAGATGCCGACCCATCGGAGTTGCGGCTCTACCAGAACGGTGTCCCCATAAAGGGGGCAGGGGACTTCGAGCCGGGCGATGGGCCGAACCTCCGTAAAGCGCGGGTCACGCTCCGAAAGGGGGACAACACGTTCTACGCCATGGCCTCGAAAGCCGGCGAGATTGATGGTCAGACCGAGCCCCGGACAATCCGGTTCGAAGGTCCCGATCCCCCTGGCCGGGTCCATACTCTGGCGATCGGCGTCAGCGGATATGACAAGCGCCCCCTGAAATACGCCCATTCGGATGCTCGGTCGATCGCCGACTTTTTCCAGGCCCAGCAACGTCAAACGAACGTCCAGCCCGGGGAACGAATGGTCCTGGTCGACACGAATGTCACGACCGAGAAGATCGATAACGCCTTTCGTCAGATTCGAGAGGCCGTCAAGGGGCGACCCCAGGATACGGTCGTCTTGTTTCTCGCTGGGCATACGGATACCGACAACCGTAACGAGCAGTTTTGCCTGCTTCTGCCCGATTTTCCGTTCGAGGGTGCTCCACCGCCGGATCCGATCCGGTCGAATGATCCCCTCCAGGTCGCGAGTCGTGGGAACGTGGGAGGTAGTACGTTCTCAACACGGGTGGGAGCACGTGGCGTCTTGCCGTACTCGGTTCTCTATCACCGCTTGACCCGGCTCGATGCGCTCCAGCGGCTGATCATCGTCGACGCTTGCCAGGCGGCGGCGATCCGTGATGATCCGGCCGTCCGGAACATCCAGCGGCTGGTGGATAAGGGCTCGCGAAGTGCCCGAAATTCCTATCTTCTCGCCGCCCGACGTGGCGAGCCCGCCAGCGAGGCTGATGTACTCAAGCACGGCCTGCTGACCTACACGCTCTTGCATGGGCTGAGGGCAACGGGTCTGGAACAGATTCCCGCAGAACTTGGTGGATTTCCCGGCAAACCGACCGCCGACCGGAACCTTGACGGAGTGGTCAGTTCCGCGGAACTCGCCGAATATGCCGAGGACAGCTTGCCCAGGCTCGCCCGACTCTTCCCGCAACTGGTCACGAGAGCCGGCAATCCGGGACTGGGAAAAGGACAGACGTCGGTGGACGGCTCGCCCGACCTCGAAGAACGCGGAAAACTTCAATCAACGGATGACGCATTTCCCTTGATCGAGTTGCCACGATAATTCTCAACCCCGCGTCCTTGATCCGACAGAACAGCCCGGCAAACCTGAAGCAAATCCGGCCGCCAGCCCGTCTCGCCAACCCGATCATGCCGTTTTGGCAGAAATTGGCGAGCCAATTTTCACGCCGAAAATGTCTGCCAAACTGGCAGAATTGTTGGCGAGTTCAGGAGCAATAAAATTTTTTCCGTAATATTTTCCTGGCTCTAAGTTTGGTTGATTAAAGGGATTCAGTCGATCTTATCCGGGCTGTCATTTTAACTCTCTCGATTTGGTCCGAGAATTGCTTTTGCTTTCTTTCGTCGGGTCAAAAGGGCCGACCAAATCGATCACAAGGACCGAGTCATGAGCACTTTGAACTGGCAACGGCGTTGGGATCCGTTCCGCGACTTCCAGCGCGAAGTAGGCCGCCTTTTCGAGAGCATCGAGCCGGTGGAGCACTGGCGAGTGGCGCGGGGCGTCCCTCCGATCAATTTGTACGATACCGACGAGAGTTATCTTCTGACGGCGATGTTGCCGGGAATCGGGCCGGAGGACGTGGATCTTTCGATCACCGGCGAAACGCTCACCATTCGCGGCGACCGCAAGCGTGCCGAAGGCGTCGCGGAGGATAGTTATCGCCGTCAGGAGCGACAGTTTGGTCGATGGACCCGGACGATCACGCTGCCGGACCGGGTAAACAGCGCGGCGGTTTCCGCCTCGTTCGCCCATGGGGTCCTGACCGTCATTCTTCCCAAGGCCGAAGAAGCCAGGCCTCGACAGATCAGTGTGACATCCGCGACGCAGGGCTGAATCGTTTTCTCATTTTTCGCGAACTCGAACTCTTCTCGCCAGGAGATTCGACCATGAATCCCGACCATGCTTCGACTTCCGTTCCCATCGGGCGTGGCCCGAGCGTTGGCGACGATCCGTCGAAAGGAATCCCGCAAAACGTTCATGCGACGATGTTTCATACGCCGCTCATCGATATTCATGAAGAAGTGGATGGACTGATCCTCGAAGCCGACTTGCCCGGAGTCTCCGAGGGACAGGTCACGATTCAGCTTGAGGAAAACGTCCTCAGTCTTCACGCTCGGATCACTTCCACCGTTCCTGAAGGGGCTCGAGTCCTCCACCAGGAATATCGGCCGGGTGATTTTTACCGCTCGTTCATCTTGAGTGATGAAGTGGAACGATCGAAAATCGCGGCTAGCGTGCATCAAGGGGTCCTCCGTCTCAGTCTACCCAAGGCCGAGCGCGTCAAGACGCGGCGGATCGAGATCCAGAGCCGCTAAGCTGCCCGGATTTCTTTCACGGCCGAAACCGATGAGGCGACCGCTCGACGGGTCGTCTTCGCGGAGCAAACCGCTTTTGAATCGGACCGGTTCGTTTTCCTTTCGACCTTTTCTCGGTGGCCGTTCCGGCCCCAGGATTCTTCCATGATTCGACCCGGAATCTGGCGGCGCGAGCTGAGTGTGCCGCTCCAGTCACTTCAGAGCGAGCTGAATCGTCTGTTCGAGGACTACTGGCATCCCGGTTCGCCGGCTTCAGCCGCTTCGGCGCCGACGGATCTGGCCACGGCGGTCTGGACTCCCGCGATCGATCTGTCGGAGTCGCCTCAGGAGATCGTTCTGGTCGTCGACCTTCCCGGTGTCGACCCAACCGCGATCGACCTCTCGTTGACCGAGAACGTCCTGACGTTACGGGGCGAGAAGGGGACGATCGAGCTGGCACCCGAGAGTCATGGTCGAGTCCGTGAACGGGCCGTGGGCGGTTTCCATCGCCAGATCACCTTGACCGAGGCGGTCGACTTTGACCGCGTCTCCGCCGAGACGAAGAACGGAGTCTTGACGGTTCGACTCCCCAAACTGGAAGCCGCCAAGCCTCGGACCATTCCGATCCAGCCGGTAGTTTCGTGAATCTTTGGGCAACGGCTCGGATTTCTGCTTGAACCACTGATGAGGGCTGGTGTTGGAACGGTTAGCCGTCGGCCGGCCCTCATCTGTCGGTGTTGAATTCGCGACTCGGGAGGTCGTCGTCAATTTGGGTCGCTACTGCCCCGGAAGGGTCCGGGTGTGGTAGGATAGGTTGATCTTGTCCATCCGAGACCGACCGGAGTGTGAAAGGCAATGGAGACCGAGAAATTACTCTGCTTTGGAGCGATGGGAGCCGCTGGGCTGGTGGCCCTGGTTTTTCTGCTGGATATCGTGGCACAGGTCCTCGGGGGGCAGAGCATGCTCCTGGATATCATGTTCATTCTGGGTGCCGTATTCGTGCTCTGGCAGGGTTTTGAAACCTCGCGCGAGCTTCGCTGAGCGAGCCACCCGACCGGATCTGGTCGCACACCATGGCGCAATCGACCTCCGACGATTTCCTCCGGATCAGCCCCAAAATTCGGGTGCTCCCGATCATCCACGGATCGGGCGATTTCGCGATCAGGGTCCGTGAAGAACTTCTTGCGAGTCACTACGATTGCGTGGCCGTCCCGCTGCCGCCATCGTTTCAGGAGGATGTCGAGGCGGCGATCGAACAGTTGCCGAACATCTCCATCGTCGCCCAGCTCGACGTCGAATCGGATGATGAAGAAGAATTCGACGAGGACGATGGAGCCACCGGTTTCAGTTACGTTCCCATCGACCCCTGTCAGGGAGTCATCACCGCGATCCGACTCGCGATGGGCGAACGGATGCACCGGGCTTTCATTGATCTGGAAACCCCGCGCTTCGAGTCGCAGTCCTGGGTCTTTCCCGACGCTTATGCTCTTAAGCGAGTGAGTCCCGAAGCCTTCGCGGCGGCAATTTTGCCGGTCTTGCCGACCCCGAAGGCCGGTCAACACTCGCGGCGGATCGCCTGGATGGCCCAGCGGCTCCATGATCTCGAATCACGGCACAAGTCGATCCTCCTGGTCTGCTCGCTGGCCGACTGGCCCTGGATTCGCGACGCCTACCAGCGCCAGGTCGAGACCGAGGAACCGGCCTCGTTCTTCGCGCCGATGCTGACGCTGGGCGTTGACCCGAAGACCTTGATCTTCGTGCTCGGCGAGTTACCGTTCCTGACTGCCCTTTACGAGCGAGGCCGTCGCGAGTTGACTCCCGACGACAACCTGTCGATCGACGGTGTCAAGGAGATGATTCTCCGAGCCCGAGACATTCTCCGCGAACGACTGCCCAAGGTCGCCGACCGGATCACGCCGCAACTTCTCTCGATTTATTTTCGCTACGTGCGAAACCTGTCGTTGATCGAGCGTCGGCTCACTCCCGACCTCTACTCTCTGGTCGTCGCCGCCCAGCAAACGGCGGGGGACGACCTCGCCATCGCGATCGGCGAGGCGGCTCGCGAGTATCCCTACAGCGATCTCGGCGAATTCGACTCGTCGCTCCGGATGGGTGTGGGTCGGGCCGAGGTTCCGGGCTGGGGGACGGCGAAGATGGTAAGCCGGCTCTCCGGCCAGGCTCTCGAATGGCGATCGTGTCAGCTCCGGACCCGACCGAAAGAAAAAGACAAGAAACAGTGGCAGCAACGCTGGGACCCGTTCGGAATGTGCTCCTGGCCGCCCGAGGACGAGCGGATCGAGAGCTTTCAGCGCCATGTTCGCGACCAGGCCAAGGCGATCCTCGGCGCGGATCTCGCTCGCTCCGAGAAATTCACTTCGAGCGTCATGGACGGGCTCGACATCCGCGAGACTCTGCGGAACTGGCACTCCGGCGACCTCTACGTCAAGGTTCTCCCGCCGAGCCGGGGGACGATCGAGATTGTCGTCTTCCTGTTCGACACGCCCGCCGATCCACAAATCTACACCAATCGAACAACCTGGTACGCCGAGCATGCCGAGGAGTCGACCCTCGCCTTCTTCGGAACCGATGCGATGAAGAACTTCGTCGGCCCCGGGATTGCCCAGGCCGAATATGGTGGCGCAATGTTTCTGTTCCCGCCCCGATCGATCCCGGATGTCTGGGAGGACCACCGGCTCGATTTCGCGACGACGCTCGAAGAACGCCTGCTCGCCGCCGCGTTCCTGCACAGTCGCGAGCGACACGTCGCGCTCGTCTGTCCGAAGCCGCCGTCGATGGTCTGGCGTCGGCTGGCCCGGAAATATGGCAAGAAGATTGTCCATCTTCCACTCGGCCGATTCGGCGGTCAACTCGTCGAGCGGCTCCGACGTTTTCACGTTCTCAACGGCAAGCAAGTTCGGTCTTACGCGGCCGACTTCATCAGGGATCTGTAAATCCGACGTCTCGCGAGACATGGCCGAGCCGACAAGCGGGCTTCTCCTGGTTCCTCGTCCGAGATTCCGCTCAAGACTTCGGCTCGACCATCGCGGCCAATTCTGGTTACTCTCGATACAGTCGTCACAACACGTTATAGTCGTCTCAGGTGGCTAGCCAGGGCCATGTCGCGGATCGAGGATCGATCCGGCAAGATCCCTCGGCTTCATGCACCGACGAATGACCGCGAAAATCAGCGCTTCTGCCCGCTACGTCTCAAGGATGCCCATGTCCGGAGTCACGACCGAGGATCAGCGCGAGGCTCTGGACGGGTCGGTTCGCGCCTGGTTTGCGAATTCTTTTCCCGACGGGCCGACTCCGGTTCAGCGGCTGGCCTGGCCGGGAATCGGTCGAGGCGAGAATCTCTTGCTCGTCTCGCCGACCGGTACGGGCAAGACACTGGCAGCGTTTCTCGCGATCATCAATGGTCTTTATCGTGAGCATGATTCGGGCGGGATCGAGCCGGGCTTGCGCTGTGTCTACGTCTCGCCGCTTCGAAGTCTGGGCTACGACATCGAGCGTAATCTCTCGATCCCGCTCGACGCCATTCGCCTGGCGTCGCAACTCGATCTGAGTCCGATCACCGTCGGTATCCGGACCGGCGACACAACGGCCCACCAGCGCCGGAAGCTCCGCGAGCAACCTCCGCACATTCTGATCACGACGCCGGAAAGTCTGAGCCTGATGCTCAGCCAGGTGGCCTGGAAACCGGTCTGGGGTTCGGTCAGTCATCTCATCATTGATGAGGTTCACGCCCTGGTGCCGAACAAGCGAGGGGCCGACCTGGCCGTCTCTCTGGAACGCCTCGCTGCCATGGCCCGGCGCGATCCATGCCGGGTTGGTCTCTCGGCGACCTGTCGGCCCGCCGATCCGGTCGCTCGGTTTTTGGTGGGCCCGTCGCGGACCTGCCGGGTGATCGAAGCCCCACCGCCCGAGGGATCTCCCGAACTGGCGCTGGAGGTGGCCTCGCTCCTGAAGCCGGACGAAGCGCCCCATCGTGGACTGACCTACCGACGGATGCTCCGGAGCCTTCAGGACTCCACGGAACAGGCGCGAACGACGATCATCTTCGCCAACACCCGAGGATTGACCGAGAAGATCACCCACGACCTTCGACAGGAATTGAAGGTCGGTCCCGAAGCGGTTGCCGCTCATCACTCGGCGCTGGATGCCGAGCGGCGGAGGTCGGTCGAAGCCGCGCTCAAGGCCGGCGAATTGAAAGCCGTCGTCACCAGTACCAGCCTCGAACTGGGTGTCGATATCGGTCAGGCGGATCTCTCGGTCTTGATCGGTCTGCCGGGCAGCGTCTCGCGCTGTCTGCAACGAGTGGGGCGAGCCGGTCATCGAGTCGGCGTCGCAACTCGGGGGATGATCCTCGCGGGTACGCCGGCCGAACTGGTTGGTGCCATCGTGACCGCCCGGGCGGCGAAGGCTGGCCGGGTTGAGCCGCTCAAGATGCCTGGAAGTCCACTCGACGTTCTTTGCCAGCAACTGATCGGCATGGCCTGTTCGGGAGAATGGTCGAGCGACGAGGCGTTCGGACTGGTGAAACGGTCCGCGCCGATGGCTGGCTTGACTCGGGCCGACTTCGATAATTGCCTCGATTTTCTGGCCGGGGATCTCGCTGCTCCGCCCGGTGCTTATGAGCCCGAGCCGGGATCGTCGCCGAGGTGGACTTCCCCCCGGATCTGGAAGCGTGGCGGCTTGTTCGGGATCAAGAATGGCCGGGTGATCCGCTGGTTCTGGTCGAATGTCGGAACGATCACCTCGGAAGAATCGGTCCGTGTCCAGGTGGATGGTCAGATGGTCGGTTCGCTAGAAGGGGCCTACGCCGAACGGCTCCAGCGAGGCGACCGCTTCGTTCTCGATGGACGATCTCTCGAATTCAATCGGCTGGATGGGTTGATGGTTCACGCGAAAGCCTCGGGCCGCGATCCCGACTTGCCGCGCTGGTCGAGCGATCGCCAGGGGCTTTCGGCTGAACTGGCGCGGGACGTCGCCTCGTTTCGAGCCCGTGCCGGAGTGGCGCTGGCGGAGGGCTCGTCGAGCCTTCGAGCCTGGCTCTCGGAGGAGCAAGACATCGGGCTGGATGAGGCGGGAGTGCTGGAAGCCCTTTTTGCCGGTCAGGAACAGCTCAGCGAGATCCCCGACGCGGAATCTCTGCTCGTCGAGGAATATCCTGACGCGATGGAAGCCGGTTATGTGTACGCGTTCCACGCCCCACTGGGCCGACCGGCCGCCGAAGCGCTGGCCCGCGCGACGGCCGCCCGCCTCGGTCGGCGGTTTGGTCGCGACCTCAAGCTGGTGGTCGCCGATCTGGGCTGGTCGATCACTCTGCCGGAAGGTTCACGGATCGGGTTCGATGATCTTCCCGGGCTCCTGACGCTCGACCGTTTCGAGGACGATATCCTTGAGGGCCTTGATCGTGGCGAGCTTCCGGCTCGACGATTTCGCCATATCGCGGCGACGGCCTTGATGGTCCTCCGTCGGCCCGAAGGGGGACGCACCCGAGTCGGCGGGCTCCTCTGGGTCAGTCAACGACTGTTCCCGCTGGTCCAGGCCGCTTGTCCGGATCACCCGTTGCTCCGTGAGACCCGACGCGAAGTGCTCGAAGAGACACTCGACGCTCCCCGAGCCCGAGAATGGTTGGAGAGCCGTCCGAACCTGCGGTTCCGGTCGCTGTCCGGCCCCTCGCCGTTTGCCGCCGCCTGGATCGACCCCGGAGGACCGGAGCCGCTCCGCTTTGAGTCGCCGGATGAGGCGCTCCGACGGCTCCATCAACGACTGGTGCCGCAATGATCGCCGGACCTGATGGTTGGCGGCTCACCGCGGAAGGAGCCGCAGTCCACGAGCTGGCCGGGGTCGCCGTGATCGCCGACGTTCACCTTGGCTACGAGTGGGCCCGAGGCGCCGGAGGCGATTGTTTGCCCGCTCATTCTCTGGCCGAGACTCAGAAAAAACTCACGAAGCTCTTCGAGCGGAACCAGGTGCTTCGCCTGGTCGTGGCCGGCGACCTCGTCGAGTCGCCCGCCCCGTGTCGTCGAA